>CAZYXR010000077.1:0-11332 GCA_964650845.1 uncultured Chitinophagaceae bacterium | reverse complement strand
AACCGTCCATGACGATGGTGCAAGAATAATTTGTGCGCCCATTCGCGCCAATACATGCCCAATATCAATGGCATCTAAATAATTGTCGGCACATATATTTAAGCCTATTTTGCCAAATGGCGTATTAAATACTTCCAGTTTTTGCCCAATTTCGTAGTAAGGAAACTCAACCGTAAGCAGGTTTATTTTGCGGTGTTTGCCAATGATGATTCCTGTATTGTCAATCAGCAGGGCAGCGTTGAAGTTGCCGGAGGCTGTTTTTTCGGTTAAGCCAACGCAAATCCAAATATTGTATTTGATAGCAAGCGCACAAAATACTTCGCTGTGCGCTCCGGGAATGGTTTTTGCATGTTGCAGCGCATCGGGGTGGGTCCAAGCAAAGTCAATAGTTTCGGGAAGCAGCACCATGTCGCATAGCTCTTTTTGTGCTCGTGCAATAAGTTTTTCGGCTCGTTCAAAATTGCGGTCGGGTTCGGTGCCTTCTACTAAAAGTTGCGCAAGGGCAAGTTTCATTGTTGTATAAAATTTTCGGAGCAAACATACGCTGCTCAAATTAAAGCAAGCAGTTTTTGGTGTAAACAAATTCCTTTTTTAATATGTTTATTATTGCCATCAAAATCACTTTTATGCGTGTAGCTGTATTTAGAAAAGCGCAGTTCAATGCTGCACATCGCCTTTATCGCCAAGATTGGTCGTTTGAAAAAAACGAAGAGGTTTTTGGCTTGTGCAATAATCCAAATTGGCACGGGCATAATTATAAATTGGAAATTAAGGTGGTGGGCGAAGTAAATGTTGAAACCGGATATGTTATTGATTTAAAAATACTTGCCGAGATAATTGAACAAGAAGTGATTGAGCGTTTCGATCACAAAAACTTGAATCTTGATACGCCAGAGTTTAAAAATTTGAACCCAACCGGAGAAAACATAGTTGTGGTTGTGTATAACTTAATTCGTGCCAAGTTAGATGCGCAATATGATTTGGTAGTAAAAATGTGGGAAACAGACAGGAATTATTTTGAATATCCGGTGTGAAAGAGTATTAAAGAATTCGTTCGCGCCACCAATAAATTTATCTTCGCATAAATCCACCAATAGTTTTGAGCAAAAACGTAGTTATTATTCCCACCTACAACGAACTGGGCAACATTGAGAAAATGGTGCGCAAAGTAATGTCGTTGCAACCCGAATTTCATTTGCTGGTGATAGATGACGGTTCGCCCGATGGCACTGCTGCTGTGGTAAAAAAACTTCAGGCAGATTTTACGGGCAGGTTAAGCATTATTAAGCGTAGTGGTAAACTTGGATTGGGTACTGCATACATTGCAGGCTTTAAGTGGGCGCTGGAGCGCGGCTACGATTACATTTTTGAAATGGATTGCGATTTTAGCCATAACCCCGATGATTTGGTGCGTTTGTTGCAGGAGGCGCAAAATGGTTGCGATTTAGTAGTGGGTTCGCGCTACGTGCAGGGCGGTGGTTTTGTAAATTGGCCATTCAGCCGCACTTTCTAAGGTTGCTTCTGTTTATGTAAATCTTGTAACCTGGATTGGTATTGCAGATACTACTGCCGGCTTTGTTTGCTTTAAAAGGAAAGTGCTAGAAACTATTAATTTAGATAATATAAAATTTGTAGGTTATACCTTTCAAATTGAAATGAAATTTGCCACCAAACAATTGGGTTTTCGGGTAAAGGAAATTCCAATAATTTTTACTGAGCGTGTAGAAGGAGTTAGTAAAATGAGCACCAATATTGTAAAAGAAGCAATTGGCGGTGTGTTGCGTATTCGCTGGAATAGTTTGTTTCAATCCTACAAGAAGTAAGAGCAATTTATTTGCCCATTATTTCGCTTACAGCTCGTCTGATGTTTTCACTTATCTCATCCGTTGGTAAATCATTTGCATCTGCTCCAAAAGGGTCTTCTATTTCTTCAGCAATCAACTCTAAACTTGCCAACACATAAAAAATTAAAATTACAATTGGAATAATAAAATAGCCAACCGAAAATACATAGCCCCAAGGCAGGGTCATGATATAGAAAAAAATAAATTTCTTAATAAACGAGCTATACGAAAATGGAATTGGTGTATTTTTTATTCGTTCGCAAGCTCCACAAATTTCGGTGAGTTGTTGTGCTTCGTTGTTTAATAATATCAGTTGCTCGTTTTTTACAACACCATTTTCATACAGCACATTTATTCGTTCGTAAATCATTCGTGCAATTCTATTTGGAACGTGCTGAATGTTTTTTGATAAATCATTATTCATTAATGATATTTCCGTGAATTCACTCGTGTCATTTTTTTTACGTAAATGATTTTTTAGCGCAAAAGCATAATTTGGTATCATGTGAGAAAAAAAGAAGCGGTCATCGGCATTTTTTTCGCCTAAAACTGCGTGTAGTTTTATTGCAAGATTTCGACTGCAGTTTACAAGTGCGCCCCAATTTCTTCGGCCTTCCCACCAGCGGTCGTAAGCGGTATTGGTTCTAAAAACCAGCAATAGTGAAATGACAAAGCCAAGTGTGGAGTGCATTACCGATACATTGGTGAGTGGATTGGTTTTTGAAACATGCCACACTTCAATTTCTAACCATGCCACAAAAAAGGAATATACACCCATGGCTGCCATCATTGGTGTTAGCTGGCGAAATGTGTCGGCTTTGTGAAACCTGAAAATAAATGCAAACCAGTCTTTGGGATTGTATGTAACCATAAAAAAATAAATTTATTTAATTGTATTTTCCTGCTTTTCCGTCATTTGCCCATTGCAAATTGTTTTTAGCGAGTGTAAAATCGGGTTGAATTATTAATGCTTTTTCGCCATAAATAATTGCTTTGTCCCATTCTTTTATTTCGCAATAGGAAGCACAAAGATTATTTAATAAAAGCGCGTCTTCGCCAAGTGTTGCAATGCCTGTTTCATAAATATCTATTGCTTTTGAAAACTCTTTTCTTGTATAATAGTACAAGCCAAGTTCCACTACGTCATTTTTTTCTGTATTTTCTTTTATTTTTTGATGCAATGCTTTTATTGTTTCAATTCTTTTTTCGGCAAATGCAATATTGTTTTTTGCTAATACGTTGCTAGTGTCATATTGTAGTGCTTTGTTTCCAAAAGTTATCGCTTCCTCGTGCCTGCTAAGGTTGTTGTATGCAGCGCAAATGTTGTTGTAAGCAATAGTGTTTGTGGAATCCATTTGTAAAACTCGTGTGTTTATTGCAATGGATTCAATATATTTTTGGTTATTAAAATATGCCAATCCAAGATTGATTAAATTTTGAATATTGGGTGCGTTTTGTGCTGCTGCTATTGCATTTTGCAATTGTTCTTGTGGCGATATTTGTTGTTGCTCAATGGCGGTGGTTGCTTTGGCAGCAGTAGATTTATTTTTTAAAATAAAGTAAGCACCCGCTACAATACTTAAAATAATTATTGCGACAATAATTATTGATGATAAATTAGAAAATGATTTTTTATTTTCTGTTGAATTGTGCTCGTTGGTTGTCATTTATAATCTATTTGTATTGTGATTTTGAGTATTTATTAGCCAATTCAATTTCAGTTTGCGAAAAAGAATTTTTTGCATCGAAAGGTGGAGGAATTAATTCAAAAATTACTCCTTGTTCACCATCAATTTGGTCAAATGGCTTTAGGTATTGCGAGTTAAACAAGTTGTTTGATAAGTTTATGGATACTGTGCTGTGCCCCCGTGGGTAATTGTCGTCAAAAATTGTCAGCGATACGGAGTTGCTGAAATACACCAAATCTACTTTGTCGAAATTGTTGTATGCCAGAAACCAGGCAAGTACCTCAGGGTTTTGAATTTGTTGTAAATCTTGCAAGAATGCAATTCTCTTTCTGAATTGAGAAGCAGGGTGCGAAAAATGAGCATTGATATTCATAAAAGTATGAACAGGAATTAAAGCATTTATGTGCTGCCTATCGGTAAGTAACACCTTGTTTTTGAATTTTTTTATACCAGTCTCATCTTTTTGTATAGGGTTTATTTGTACAGAAACCGAATTTTTAAATAGGCTGTGATTTTTTATTTCTAAAAAATTATCAATGCTGACAATAAATAGCGAAACAAATAAAATGCCTATTGCTTTTTGTTTTATTTCTAACGATTTAAAATTAAATAAATTAAATAGCCAATTAAATAAGCTCAGTGCGCAAACTGCATAAGCAAGATAATGTATTTTGCTTGTTACGGTGGGTTTGCTTAAATACAACATGAGATAACCGAGTGTAAACCAAATTGTCAATGCTATCAGTAGCCATCTACAGGCAGTCATTACTTTGTCGTCTTTATACAAGAATGGAAGTGCCACCCCAATGCCCAAAATAATATTTACAACAATTGATTTTTCGTGTAGAAAGTTGAATTCAGCCATATCCGGAGTCATCCACATGTTTTGCAAAGATTCCATTCCGAATTTTGAAAACTCCATTGCCAATGGAATCCAGTAAATACTGCTAAATATTGCTGCTGTTGCAAGTGTAATAATTGTTCCTTTTCTGTTTTCTAATGCTTTTTTAAATGATTTATCTGTTGCAATTTCTGAAGTTAGCTTTGTTGCTAAGTAAATTGCCGCAATAAAAAACCAATAATAATAAGTCATAAAAATGGCTGCACCAATCAATCCTCCAATTATCGAAAATTTAGTACTCTTAAATTTTTCTTCAACAAAATATATCCACCAAAAAAGAAAAAAACAAGCTGAAATAAATTCGTAAGGCTTGTATAAATTTGCTATCGGGAAATTAAAAAAATAAAAAATAATAAATGCAGTGGCTGTGGTCGTTCCCGCCACTCGTTTTATTAGCAAGAAAAGCGGAATGGAATAAATGCAGAAGGTAATAAAATAACCATGATAAATTGCTGTATAAGATTCTATGTTAAACAGTGCAGCATACTTGCCAAGAATAAAGTGGTATAAGGCTGGGTACGATGTTGAAAGCTGAATATAGTTAAAGTCTGTGAGGGAGTTAAAGTATTTGTACTTAGCAACCATTGCTGCATTAAAATAGGCATCTCCCGTTAGTACATTTAATCCAAAAGTAGCTCCCCGAAATAAAATAAACAGACTACTAAATGACAATAAAATAAATAAATTAAATACTATCCATTCTTTATTTACGTAACTATCAATATTTGTTTTTTGATAATAAATAAATAAAATAGTAATAACGCATATTCCTGCTATCATTCGCGGAAACATGTCAAAATTTAGTTCTTTGAACTTATCAAATGGAAATGGAAGTTGGGTAATTAAATAGCAAAGGAAAAATGTGTAAACCAATAATAGCCACGGAGCAATTTTTTTTAATGAAATAGTCATTGTTTTATTTTCCTTTTTTTAATGTAAAGCCAAATGTAGTGCCAATGCCAACTGTGCTGCGCACGTGTACGGTGTGCCCATGGGCTTCAATAATGTGCTTTACTATTGATAAGCCAAGCCCAGTGCCGCCACCATCGCGCGAGCGCGCTTTATCTACTCTGTAAAATCTTTCAAACAGTCTGGCTAAGTGCTCCTTCTCAATTCCTGCTCCATTGTCGCTTATCTCGGTTAATAGCCTATCTTCCATTACATAAAAACCAACAAAAATATAACCATGGTCTCTGCCGTATTTTATTGCGTTGGTAAACAAATTGTACAAAACCTGCGAAATTCTACTTTTGTCGGCCTCTACAAAAAATGGCATATCGCACTCTTCTTTAAATTGAAATCTAATGTCCCGATTTGATGCCTGCATTTTTAGGCTATCCATTACTTCTTTCGATAACTGGTGAATGTCGAAACGCTCGGGCTCTATTGTTAATTCGCCACCTTCATATTGCGAAATCAGTAGTAAATCTTCTACAATGGCAATTAGCCTGTCTGCATTTTTTGCTGCACGCTCTACATATTCGTGCGAAATTTTCTCGTCTTCAAGCCCGCCATCCAGCAGTGTTTCTAAATATCCTTGAATATTAAAAATGGGTGTTTTTAATTCATGCGATACATTTCCGAGAAATTCTTTTCTGTATTTTTCTAATTTTTTTAATTCTTCAATTTCAGCACTTTTTTTCATGCCAAATTCAATTACTTGTTTTTGTACATCATCTAAAATATTTGTTTTTTCCATTTTCTCTTTCAATACATCTTTGCCGGTTTTTAAATCGTTGATGATTTTATAAATAAGTTTCACTCTTCTATAAATAAACTCTTCTACAGTAAAGTAAACCAACGGGTAGGTAATGCCAAAAGTCAATAATGGAATTATAATTGAAATATAAAGTGGTATTGATTCATCTAGTGAAAATCGTATTAACGTAATAATAGTAAACAATAGCACAGCAACCACTGCCGAAACCAATAATGCAATACTTTTTTGTGTGGCGTTTTTCATTCCATGTAATCTTGCGCGAAGAAAAGAAGTGTTTAACTATTTTATGAATTTATTGTTGCAGAACATTTGCTTGTATTAGCTTTGCGGCATGATAAAACTGATGATAGATGCCACAGGATGGATTGGAGCAATATTGGTGCTTTATGCGTATATGATGGTTTCCACCAAAAGGCTGGAAGGCAATTCGCTCCACTATCAAGCCGTAAATATTGCAGGTGCTTTTTGCCTGATGGTAAACACCTATTTTCATCAGGCTTATCCCTCGGCAATTGTAAATGTAATTTGGATTGGTATTGGCTTCTATTCATTGCAAAGTGCTAAAAAACAAAAGGCGATTTAAGAGCTTTGTTGTTTTAAAGATTTGGTAAACTTCAACTCGCTGTATGAAACAAAGTCCACAATTTCTTTTTTTGTTACTTCATCATAGTTGCTCATTAGCACATTGCCGGCAGTAAGCACATCAATGCCTAATTGTATTGCGGCTAAGTCGTGTTTGTCGTAAGTGTTTTTTTGTTCTTTCATTTCCGAATGCACGTCATACAAAATCGAAATGATTTTTTCAAGTAAAACACTATCGGTTATAGTCATAAACAGCGCCCCTAAATCATCAACAAAGTCTTCGAGTTGCTTTGTAGGTATTGCTGCCAAACATTCCATGAATTGCTCATCTGAAATTGGCGATTTGAATTTTTTCTTTTTTGCGGCTTTCATCAATTCCGATTCAAATTTCGATGCCGCTGTGTGTGTTTCTAAAGTTTTGATGCCTGCTCTTATTGCCTTTGGAAAATGAAACCCAAATCTAAATATTGCCGAAGTAAGATTGCCCAGCAGACCCCAAATTTTTGCGGGGTTAGAAGTATAGCTCTCAAGGCGGGCAAATGCTGCATCTAAATGCTCGCGTTTTGCAGGCTCGGCATAAAGATTATCGAGAAAAAAAGCCAGCAATTCATCGGCCATTTTTTTATCGAATTTTTTGGGTAAGCGCGGGTCTTTCTTTACCCTTTCAAAATCATAACGCTTGCGGATAGAATCGCGATAAAGAATTATCAGTTCGTTTCTTAGTGCTTTGTCCATATACAGCAAAGAAGCAATAATTCTAAAATCGAAAATAAATTTTGTGAGAATTAAACGGGATGCTTATCTATGTGTCTGAACGAAAAAAATTTAAAATGAAAAACATACTTACTGTTGCCTTATTGCTTTTGGTTGCTACCACTTTTGCGCAAGTTGAAATTAATGGAGTAAAACTTGCACCAACCCTTAAAGCTGGTGCCAAAACACTCACATTTAATGGTGGCGGTATTCGCAAAAAATTTGGATTCAGTATTTACGTGGGTGCTTTGTATTTACCTTCAAAAAGCAAAGATGGCAATGCTATTGCCAAAGCTAATGAAGCGCAAAGTATGCGTATTGCCATCACATCCGGCTTGATAACATCTGCAAAATTTGTAGAATCTACCAAAGAAGGTTTTCAAAAATCTACTGGCGGAAACACGGCTCCTATTCAAGCAAAAATTGATAAATTTTTAAAACTCTTTATGCAGAATGAAGTTGTTGATGGCGATGTGTATGATCTTACCTATCTACCAGCCGAAGGCGTTAAAGTTTATAGAAACGGCAAGCAATTAGATGTGGTTCAAGGGCTCGATTTTAAAACAGCTTTGTTCGGAATTTGGTTGGGTAACAATCCTGCCGATGCAAAGTTGAAAACAGGATTGTTGGGTTCGTAGTAAGAAACGATTTGTAGAAAAAACACACATAACAAAAAATGAAGCTGGGCAGCAATTTTAATCAAAATCGTTGCCCACTTTTTTTGTTCCGGTGCCGCCTTGCTGATTGTATTTTGCGCAATCATACACAAGGGAGCTTACTCCATCGGGTGTTGTAAAAGTTGTAGTTGCGTTAAACTCGTTGCTAAAGTTTGTACTATCGTTATTTACTCGTTGAAAGAAATAAGCCCACACAGGTAATGCCATAGTAGCGCCTTGCCCATATTGCATACTGCGAAAACGAATGTAGCGATCATCGCAGCCGCTCCAACTGCCGGCTACTAAATTGGGGGTGCAACCAATAAACCACCCATCGGCATAGTTGGAGGTAGTTCCTGTTTTGCCAATAATATCGCCCGGAATTTTATAGCGATAGCGCAATCTAACACCAGTACCATGTTGTACCACACCGCGCATCAATTCTACCATTGTGTAGTTGGTGGCTTCGTCAAACACTTCATGTTTTTGGCCAAAAAATTCGCTTACCACATTGCCGTTTCTGTCTTCTATTCGGGTAACAAAAATAGGTTCGGTGTAAACGCCTTTGTTGGCAAAAGTTGCATAAGCTCCTACCATTTCAAACAACGAAATATCTGCTGCGCCTAAACAAATTGATGGTGCTTCAGGAATATCGCTGGTAATGCCCATGCTGCGCGCCAATTGAATAACTGCTTGTGGAGTCATTTCATGCATTAAATATGCAGTAACAGTATTGATGGAATTTGCAAGGGCTTCTTTTAAACTCAACATGCCGCCATATTCACCATCGCTATTTTTTGGTGTCCAATCTTCGAGCAAACCGAAACGTGGGTCGCCTGCCTCGAATGTTACTTTTTGATTGGGCACTTTCATGCAAGGCGAATAGCCTTTGTCGCGTATAGCGGTGGCATAAACAAAAGGCTTGAATGTGGAGCCTACTTGCCGTTTGGTGTTTGTGTTTACATGGTCGAACTGAAAGTGTTTGTAATTGATTCCACCTGCCCATGCGCGTATAAAACCACTTGCTGGATCCATTGCCATAAAGCCGTTTTGCAAAATCATGCGATAGTATCGCAGCGAGTCGTATGGCGACATTACGGTGTCTTTTTCGCCCTCGTATGCAAAAACTTTCATCTTCACCGGTGTTTTCATTATCTTATCCATGGCTTCACGATTCATTCCGGCTGCTTTCATCAATTTGAATCGTTCGCAATGCGTGTAAACTGCCTCCCATTCTAATTTAAAATCTTTCCAAGGGTCTTTGCCTTTCCAATGCTCAAAAAAAGTTTTTTGTAATTCGCTCATGTGTTGCAATTGTGCTTCTTCGGCATATTTCTGCAATCGCGAATCAAGCGTTACGTATATCTTTAAACCATCTTTGTATAGATTATAAACGCTGCCGTCAGGTTTCTGGTTTTTTGCAAACCACCCCTTTAGCCATAGTCGTAAATACTCGCGAAAGTGTGGTGCAATACCGTCTTCGTGAGTGTCGGGGTGAAAGTCTAACGCAATAGGTTTTGATTTTAGCGAGTCGAAATCTTGCTGCGACAAGAATTTGTATTTTTTCATTTGTGCCAAAACGGTGTTTCTTCTTTTTGTAGAATTTTCGGGGTGAATACGCGGGTTGTATTGATATGGTGCTTTCAACATACCCACCAAAACAGCAGCTTCTTCTACCTTTAATGAATCTACGGTTTTGCCGAAATATGTATTTGCTGCCGATTTTATTCCAAAAGCATTGTCGCTGAACTCAACGGTATTTAGATACATAGCAAAAATCTCTTGTTTGGTATAGGAGCGTTCCAAACGAATGGCAATTATCCATTCTTTCAATTTTCGTAGTATCAATTGAAACTTATTGAGGCGTTCGCGCGGAAAAAGATTTTTTGCCAATTGCTGTGTAATGGTGCTGCCACCGCCTTTGCTGCCACCCGAAAGCACTGCGCGAAAAAGCGCCTTTACATCTACGCCTTGATGGTCTTCAAAACGTATATCTTCTGTGGCTAACAATGCTTGACGCAAACACAAAGGCAAACCCGAATAATCTATATTGCTTCTATTTTGCGCATAATATTTTCCAATAACAACGCCATCGGTCGAAATTATCTCCGTAGCCAAGCTGCTTTCGGGGTTTTCTAATTCCTGAAAAGTGGGTAAAGCGCCAAACACATCATTTGAAAGTGCATAAAATAATCCGAACACGGTTGCTGTTCCGACAATAAAAATTAACCAAAAAACTTTTGTGAAGTTCATCGCCCAAACCTAATGGAATTTAGTTTGTGGATTCATAAAATACCAAATTGCATTATTTACAACCCTAAGTTTAAACATCTTCAAATCCTAAATATTCAATACTACAACTCTATTACGTTTTTCTCTCCTACATTCGCAGGCTCAATAATTGAATAGTTAAAGTGTCTGCTTCAGAAAATAAAACACACATTGTTATAAAATTTGCTGGCGATAGTGGTGATGGAATGCAACTTACAGGTACAGAGTTTACCAATAATGCTGCGCTTTTTGGTAACGACATTGCCACCTTTCCCGATTTTCCTGCCGAGATTCGTGCACCGCAAGGTACCATACCTGGTGTTTCTGGTTTTCAACTTCATTTTGGTAGCGATGAAATAGACAGCCCAGGCGATAGTTGCGATGTATTGGTAGCCATGAATGCTGCTGCTTTAAAAACTAATCTTCGGCATTTAAAGAAAGGTGGACTTGTTATTGCTGATACATCCGGCTTTGAAAGTAAAAACTTAAAACTTGCCGGTTATGCTTTAGATAAAAGTCCATTGGAAGACGACACACTTGCCAATTTTCAACTTCAAAAAATTGACGTTACTAAACTTACTAAGGAAGCGTTAAAAGATTCGGGCTTAGATGGTAAAAGTATTGACCGCAGCAAAAATATGTTTGTGTTGGGTTATGTGTATTGGCTATTCAACCGGAATTTAAAAACCACAATTGATGACTTAAACCGAAAATTTGAAAACAAAGCTTTATTGCGCGATGCCAACATCAAAGTGTTGCAAACTGGCTACCATTATGGCGAAACAGTAGAGAGCGCACTAGCGCGGGTGGAAGTTGCTCCAGCAAAAATGCAACCTGGTATTTATCGCAATATGATGGGTAATCAGGCAACCGCATTAGGTTTGATAGCCGCCTCGGTAAAAAGTAATTTGCAGTTA
>CAZYXR010000076.1:0-13606 GCA_964650845.1 uncultured Chitinophagaceae bacterium | reverse complement strand
AAGTTTGGTGCAATGGTACAAATAGGTAAAGCAGATGAAAATGACGAAAGCAAAAAACCTCGCTTTGCAAGTTTACGCGCCACACAATCTATCGAAACTATCACTTTAGATGAGGCAATGGAATTATTCAAATTGCCGCGTGTAGTTGGCGAGTTTGAGGGCAAAGATGTAAAAGTGAGCATCGGTCGTTTTGGACCCTATATTGCACACAACAGCAAGTTTGTATCGCTGAAAAAAGAGAACGACCCATATACCATTGCATTAGATGAATGTGTGGAGTTGATAAAAGCAAAACGCGAAGCCGAGGCAAATGCCTTGATTCAAGATTTTGCAGCCGAAGGAATTCAAATTTTGAAAGGCCGATTTGGACCTTACATCAAAAAGGGAAAAGACAATTATAAAATACCAAAAGGCACCGAAGCCGAGTTGATGACATTGGAAGAAGTGCTTGAAATTGTAAAAGCAGGACCTGCACCCAAAAAAGGTTCGCGATTTGGAAAAAAGAAATAGTAGCTGTTGAGTTTTTTTAATCTCAAAGGCTGAGAACATAGATATTGCCAATGCAAAACGATAAAGAAATACAAGCGTTGATTCAACTTCTTGACGATGACGACAAGGAGGTGTTAGATCATGTGTATGGCAAACTTATCGGTATTGGCCCCAAAGTAATTCCAACTTTGGAGCAAAAATGGCAAAATGATGATAACCCATTGTTGCAAGATAGATTGGAAGAAATTATCCATACTATTCAATTCGATTCACTTTTAAAAGAGGCTGGCGATTGGGCAGCATCAGAAACGCAAGATTTGCTAACAGGAGCATATATTGTTTCAAAATTTTATTATCCCGATTTGTTGATTGAGGATGTGCAGCGCGCAGTTTTTAAAATTAAGCAACGTATTTGGTTAGAGTTGAACTATAATCAAACTGCTTTAGAGCAGGTGCAAATTTTTAATCAGTTGTTTTATAACATCCACCGTTTTTCAAGTGTTCAAGGCAGCATGGAATACAATGAGTTTTGTATTAACCATGTAATAGAAACAAAAAAAGGCAACGCAATTTCTATTGGAGTACTGTATCAAATTATTGCTAACGATTTGAATCTTCCGGTATATGGGGTAACGCTGCTTAGGCATTACATACTATGTTTTTGCAAGCGCACATTGGGTAGCCTTTCTGGCGAGGAGCGACCCGAGCGCGAAATAATGTTTTATATCAATCCGGTAAATCGGGGCTCCATTTTTTCGCGCAACGAGATAAAAGAGTACTTAGATAAGTTAAATACACCCCACGAATCGCAATACTACGCACCGGCAACTAATGTTTCTATCATCAAAGAAATGATGAGTAATTTGATTGATATTCACGCTCATTTGGGTATGGAAGATAAAGTCAAAGACCTAAAAAGATTACGGAACTTGTTAAATTAGTAGTTCAGTTTTCCGCATTTTGCGTTCCTGCAAGTAAGAATGAAATTTCTTCTTTTCTTTACACCTCAATTTACACAGTATATGAGACACACATTGCTAATAATTGGCTTCATTATCGCTTTTTCGTCATGCGCTTTAAGTGTTGTAGCTCAAAGTAGTGTAAAAGTGAACAAGTCATCGGCTGGTGTTACAAATAAGCAAGGCAATGGTGCAGCAGTTTCCAAAGAGGGAACAAAAGTTTCGGGCAATAATGGAGGAAGTGCAGTTACCAATAAAGATGGCGCAGCAATAACAAGCGCAAAAGGAGGTAAGGCAAGTGCCGAGAAAGGTAAGGTGCAGGCAAAAAGTGCATCGGGCAAAGGGGTGGAAGCCAACAAAAAGGGGCTTGATGTAAAAGGAAAAAATGGAGGAATGCAGATTGAAAAAGGGAAGTTTGAGATAAAAAGCAAAAAGTTAAATGTTAAAATTGGAGATAAGTAATGAAGTTCTCCACTTAAAGATATGATTTTCGCAGAGGCAGATAGTTTTTTACGTTAAGTGGAAAATTGGCACGGTCTTTGTCTTGTAAATGATTAGTAAACTGAAATAAAAAAATTGGCACAGTATTTGTTTGGGTATTAACAAATAATTCAAATCAACACTTATGAAGATTTTTCTACAATTATCAGCATCCCTACTTTTTTTAAACACTGCTTTTGCTCAAGCCCCGGCAGTGCCTAATTACACGTTTTTTAATTCGGGCGATTCGGTTTTTTTGGAACCGGGTGCACTTTTGCATATAGGAAAAGATATTGATGCTGGTCCTTCGGGTACCGATGGAGATTTGGTTGTGAAAAATGAAACCGGAAATAGCGATGGATTTTATAATGATGGAATCATTTCTGTTTCTGGAAACATATATTATGGCGATACTGTAAATGGAAATGACTATAAAAACCCTGTTTTGAAACCAGCGGGTTTCCTTTCAGGCTATGCCGAAAGAATGGTATCGCTTACGGGCGATGGCAACATTCAATACATCAAAGGTTTTTTAGACCAGCCAGAGCAGTCTTTCTATAATTTTGCAATTGATAAAGCGGGAGCCGACCCTGCAAAAATTGTGATGGAAACCGACATTCGTATAAACGGCTCTTTACTATGGAATCCTAAACAAGCAGTGGCATCTACTTTTGACTATAATCAATCTGTTTTAATGTCGAGTGGTGATTACGATTCCGACAATGCTTATGGTGGTAAAGGAGTACTTCAAACATACCTTGCCAGCCAAGACTATGAAGTAGATGTTACAAACCCAGCACCCACTGCAATTGCTGGTTATACGCCACTTCAAAGTAATGCTTCGGCTGTTATCAGTTCTATCGAGAATCGGGGCGCACAAGGTGTTGGCTTTGGCGGCTTATCAAGAGCGGTAAATCCAACTTATGTTGGTAGTGATTATGTTTTCCCTATTGGAACAAATAATGGTGGATACAATGCAATAGCTATGAATTTTACAGAACTTCCTGCGGGTACAAAAAAATTGCGCGGATTGTTTGTTGATGGAAATGTGGGTTCTGTTAATTATCACCACTATGGAAACTTAACTTGTTCGAACCAACCACAGTGGTTTATTTTTGATGAATTCACCGGACAAGGATATTGGAGTTTTGATGCTGAAGACAATGGAAACAATTACAAATACAGTCTTAAAGCTTATCCAAGCAATTATAATACTGGTGCAGATTTTAACAACAGAAGAATGTTGAAGTATAGCAGTGCTATTGGAGACATTCCAAATGATAATTTATGGACCGATCAAGTTGTGCAACCAGAGTATTTGCTATCTCCAACTAAATTAGACACGGTTTTAAGTAATCACACCACTTTTAATAATGCAAGTGCTTGTTTTAATGACCCAACATCGCAGGGTGTTCCGGGTGGACCTTATATTGGTTTCTCACACTTTCAAATGGGTGGTAATGGATCTAGCGCATTGCCTGTTGAGTTAGTTTCGTTGAAGGCATTTCCAGTAGATAATGAGTTTATAAGAGTAGCTTGGACCACTGCTACCGAGATAAACAACAAGCAGTTTGATGTATTGAGAAGTGAAGATGGTTTACAATTCTTTAAAATTGGTGAGGTTGCTGGTAATGGAACCACCACCGAGATTAAAGACTACACTTTTGATGATAAAAATGTGCTGCCAAACACTACATATTACTATCGTTTGAACCAAGTTGATTTTGATGGCGAAGAAGAACTTTCAAATATTGTTTCTGCTGCCATTACTGGATCTGCGAACGTAGTTATCAGCGAGTTTGTTCCAAATCCAACCCGCGAAACTTCTCGTTTGTTCATCACTTCGCCTACCGACATTAAACTGGACGTAACTATGTTTAATGCAATCGGTCAAGAAATTCAATCTTCAACTATTGAACTTCCTGCTGGTGTTCAAACTCCTTTTGTTGTAGATGGACATGTACTTGCTGCAGGCAATTACTTTGTTTCTCTAAAAAATGAAAGTCTGTTTATGACACGTAAATTGGTTATCACCGCTCACTAAAAAAAGAACTTCTTTTTGATTTGGTTCAAAGCCCTGCTTATCTATCATAAGCGGGGCTTCTTTTTATAAGTTTACGTTGGTTGCAACAGAAAGTTTCATCAACAATAATTTTTTTCAAAAAAATTATTGTTGATGTTTTCAATACAACAAAATGGAATGGGGATTAGTTTTTCAGCAAAGCCAATACAGTTATCAGCTTTTGGCGCAATTGCTTTCTATCAACTATAAAATCTAAGAAGCCGTTTTCTAATTGAAATTCAGAAGTCTGAAAACCTTCGGGCAATTTCTTTTTTATGGTTTCCTCAATAACGCGAGGACCTGCAAATCCAATTAAAGCCCCAGGTTCGGCAATGTTCAAATCGCCCAACATGGCAAAGGATGCAGTAACACCACCGGTAGTAGGATTAGTCATCAATGATACAAAAGGTAATTTGGCTTCGGCAAGCAAATGAAGTTTTGCGGCTGTTTTGGCCATCTGCATTAATGAGTATGCACTTTCTTGCATTCTTGCCCCACCCGATTTTGATATGATGAGCAAAGGGGTTTTATGTTCAATAGCGTAGCTTATTGCTAAAGATATTTTTTCGCCAACCACACTACCCATAGAGCCGCCAATGAAGCGAAAATCCATTGCTGCAATTGTTAGGTTTTCGCCACCCGCTTTGCCCGTGGCCACGCGCAGTGCGTCCTTTAAGCCACTATTTACTGTAGCTTCGGTTAGTCGTTTGTTGTAGGGTTTTAAATCTACAAACTGAAGCATATCTACTGCACCAATGTTTTCAAAGTGTTCTGTCCATCGGCTATTATCGAAAATTAAATCAAAGTAATCGTCTGCATCTATTTTTTCGTGATGATTGCAGAGCGGGCAGGTATAGGCATTGCTTTTCATTTCAGTAACCAGCATTGCTTTTTTGCAGCTGCTACACTGATGCCACACGCCATCTGGTGCTTCTTTCTTCTCGCTTGTAGAAGTTTCTACACCTTTCCTAATTCGTTTCCACCAACTCACTTGTTCAATTTGAAGATGATATGATTTGAAAATTTACAGAATGGAGTGGTAGAATTTGGAGTTTCATTTCCAAACTACATTGCCTCCCAATTCTCAAATCAGTTATGCAATAGTAATCTCTTTTGAAAGATAAACGTCTTGAATAGCATTTAACAATTTAACACCTTCGCCTAATGGGCGTTGGAATGCCTTGCGCCCGCTAATTAAGCCCATGCCCCCAGCGCGTTTGTTGACTACTGCCGTTGCCACCGCTTCGGCCAAATCGCTTTCGCCACTCGATGCGCCACCGCTATTGATTAAGCCCACACGCCCCATATAGCAATTTGCAACTTGATAACGAGTAAGGTCAATTGGGTGGTCGGTAGTTAAGTCGCTGTAAACTTTTTTATGTGTTTTGCCAAAGTTCAATGCGTTGTAGCCACCGTTATTTTCGGGCAATTTTTGTTTAATAATATCTGCTTGAATAGTTACACCTAAGTGATTTGCCTGGCCTGTAAGGTCGGCAGAAACATGATAATCTACACCGTCTTTTTTGAATGCACTATTGCGGGTGTAACACCACAAAACTGTTGCTAAGCCTAACTCGTGTGCGTATTCAAAAGCTTCAGCAACTTCTACAATTTGGCGTTTGCTTTCTTCGCTGCCAAAATAAATAGTTGCACCCACGGCTGCTGCGCCCATGTTCCAAGCATCTTTTACTGTTCCAAACATTATCTGGTCGAAACTATTGGGATAGCTGATAAATTCATTGTGATTTATTTTTACAATAAATGGAATTTTATGTGCGTATTTACGCGCTACAATACCTAACACGCCATAGGTAGATGCTACCGCGTTGCAGCCACCTTCAATGGCAAGTTTTACAATGTTTTCTGGGTCAAACATTGGCACGTTTGGCGCAAAAGATGCACCAGCACTATGTTCAATGCCTTGATCTACAGGTAGAATGGATACGTATCCTGTGCCAGCTAATCTGCCTGAATTTGTAATAGAACTTAAATTGCGCAACACCTGAAGTGAGCGGTTACTATCGCGCCACACATTGTCAATATAATTTGGATTGGGCAAGTGCAATTGCTCTTTGCTAATGGTTTTGCTTTCGTGATTAAGCAGATAGTTTGCTTTTTCTTCTCCTATTAGTTTCGCAATATCAGAATGCGTCATTTGTATATGTTTATTTTAAGAAGCGCGAAAATAGGATTTTAGACCAATTGAAATAACCGTATTGCATTCATTGGCAATTTACCGCCCAAATAATTGCGCACCAGCATAGCTGCTGACGAAAACTTTAACCTTTGTTGTTAGCCTAAATGAATCAATGACTTATATTCGTACTCCATGAAAAAAGTTTGGTTTTTGCCGGCAGTGGCATTGTTTATTGTGGTTTTGGCAACTGTTGCGTATTTCAAATTTTCGGTTCGAGAAGAGGAGGAGGAAGAAGAAACAGCCCACCTTGAGCATACCGTGCCTGTGCAAATTGTTCGCTATGGAATGAATTTGACCGGTTGTAAATTACTTTCATGTTCGGTAGAGCCACGAGAGTTGCTTACCGATATTTTTTCTAAGCACAACATCGCAACATCGGTAGCAGCTTATGTTATCAATGAATCGAAAGACATTTTCAACCCACGAAGAATGAGAGCCGGAAACAATTATACTGTTGTTATGGCTGATACTGACACCGGCATGATTCCTAAAAAATTGATTTATGAAGAAGATAAGGTGAATTATGTTGTGTTTAACCTCGAAGATTCCTTGTATATCTATCGTGGCAAGCACCATGTTAAGCGCGAGCGTAAGGAAGTGGGAGGCATCGTTAATAGTTCTTTGTACGAAACTTTAGAGTCAAACAACATCCCATCGGCTATAGCCGTGCGTATGGCAAATATTTTTGCTTGTGCGGTAGATTTTTACCGAATTCAGCAGGGCGATTACTTCAAGATTATTTATGATGAAGATTTTGTAGAAGGCGAAAGCGTAGGAGTGGGAACAATTCACGCATGTTTATTCAATAGCAGCGGAAAAGATTTTCAGGCCTATTACTTTGAAAAAGAAGGCTCGCACGAAGGCGATTTTTATGATGAAAAAGGCGAAAGTATGAAACGTCAGTTTCTAAAAGCACCGTTAGAATTTTTTCGCATCAGTTCACGTTTTGCGAAATCGCGTTTGCACCCAGTTACCAAAGTTAGAAAGGCGCACCTTGGTACCGATTATGCTGCTCCATACGGCACTCCAATTATGGCAACGGCCGATGGGGTAGTAGAAGATGCTTGCTATAAAGCAAACAATGGCAATTATGTAAAAATAAGGCACAATGGGCAGTTTAAAACTCAGTATTTGCACATGAGTAAAATTGCAAAAGGAGTGCGCTCGGGTTCGCGAGTAAGACAGGGTGAAGTGATTGGATACGTTGGTAGCACAGGCTTGGCAACAGGACCTCACGTTTGCTATCGTTTTTGGAAAGATGGGCAGCAAGTAGATCCTTTTAAGCAAAAAATGGCAACCAGCGAGCCGCTTCCTACAAAATACAAAGCCTCTTTTTTACAAAAAATTGCTCCACTTAAAACTACTTTAGTTTCAATGGAAATTGACTCGAAGAAAAATTTACAAGCTAATGCCAATGAATCTTCTTCTGCAAATTTGCGTAATAGCAGATAACCCACACTGTGCCCGATTAATTTTGTAACAAAAAACTCCCTCTGATGAAAGGCGCACGATACGTTGTATTATTTTTTCTGTGTTGGGTATTTACAACCAAGGCTCAAGTACTTTTTTATGAAGATTTTCAACAAGGAATTCCGCATAACATAACATTGGTGAATGGCGATGCGCAAACTCCGGCAGCGCAAGTTGCTTTTGTAAACAATGCTTGGGTAACTGCAGAGTATAATTCTATAACTAAGGATTCGGCAGCCGTAAGTACTTCGTGGTACACCGTTGCCGCAACGGCCGATGATTGGATGATTACAAATGCTATTACACTTTCGGGTAATTCAACTTTAAGCTGGGAGGCATTTGCTTCGGATCCTGATTTTCGCGATGGCTATGAAGTAAGAATTTCTACATCGGGAAACACATTGGGCGATTTTACTACGGTACTTTTTAGCACTGGTGCCGAGCAAACTACACCTATTGTTCGCTATGCTAACTTAAACCCTTATACAGGGCAAACTGTTTATTTGGCTTTTCGAAACAATTCATTCAACAAAAATTTATTGTTTATTGATGATATAAAAGTGGAGTTAAAGCCACCTTTCGATTTGGGTATAGATATAAGTGCAAGCCCCACGCCTTTTACTTTGATTCCTCGCTCGCAACAAAAGACATTTGCACCATCTGCAACTGTAATTAATGATGGGTCAAATACACTTAGCAGTTCAAAAGTATTTGCAGCAATTTATAGAAACACTCATTTACTAAAGTTAGATAGCATTGATGTTAGTTCTCTTGCAACCGGATTGGTTGCTACTGTTGTATTTCCGCCATACACCACTGCCGATACAGGAAATTATAAACTGGTGTATTTTACTAAAATTCCTCAGCAGGATGGCAATAGTTTAAACGATACTGTGAAGTATAATTTTATTGTTACAGATTCATTGTATGCTCGCGATAACGGAGCAATAACCGGAGTAACAAGTATTGGTGCAACAAATGGCGAGTTTGGGCATACCTTTGATATTGTAAATACGGCACGAGTAAAAGCCGCAACAGCATACCTCAATAATCCTTCGGTGGGGTCGGTTACAAAGTTCAGATTGTATAACTTTTCAAATGCACCGGGTGCTTTAGTTGATTCTACTGTAAGTTATGTAACCACCCTTGCAGACTCATTAAATGGTAAAATACTTTCCCTTAACTTTATTGGCAGTACAAAACTTGTAGCGGGTAAATACTTGCTGGTAATTGTGGAGCAAGGCGGCAAAAAGTTGAATGTGGGTACAACAGATGAGGTGTATTCGCAAAGAGTAAACTGGTATCGCTATTTTGGTAATCCTTTCTTTCGCTGGGCAAGTGGCGAGGAGTATGATTCGCTTAGTGCAAGCCAGGTGTATACAAAAGTGTTTGCAATGCGTTTAAATTTAGAGAATGCTTGTAGTGTATCCCCTGATTTTGGCTTTGTTACCAAGCCAACCTGCACTAACAAAGGCTCAATTACAATCAACTATACAAGCGATAATGTTGCGCCATATCAGTATAAATGGTCAACCAATCAAACAACTGCTGCTATCAATAACTTAACTCCTGGTACTTATGTAGTTACCGTTACTGATGGTGCGGGTTGCAAGTTTGTAGGCAGAGATACTATTAAGATTGTACCAATTACAATTTCGATGCAGGTAAGTGATGTAAGTTGCAAAGGTGGCGATAATGGTTTTGCTACAGCAAATTCTAATGGCGGTAATGGCAGTTATACCTATGTGTGGAATACAGTTCCGGTGCAAACGGGTAAGATAGCAACGGGTTTGCGCCCGGGTGTTTACACAGTAACTGTTACGGATGGAAGTTGTGTTTCGTCAACGATTGCGCCAGTTGTGGAGCCGGCTACAAATTTAGTTGTGAGTGTTTCGCAGCGTGTGAATCCGAGCAATGCGAGTGCAAATGACGGCAGTATAACGGTAGCTGCCACGGGCGGTGAATCGCCTTATCAATACGTATGGAACGATTCTGTTGTGTCGCAGACTATTTCTAATATTTCTACCGGAAAGTATTGCGTATCCGTAACAGATAACAGACAATGTGAGGCTGAAAAATGTGATACAATAGGAGTGGGGGTAAGTATCAAAAATATTGAAGCCGAAATGCTAAAACTTTATCCTCAACCTGCTTCTCATTCACTATTGATTGAAACTACTTTGCAGAATTATGCTGTAGGTATATTTGATATTCGCGGGGCTTTGCTGATGAGCAGTGATAACGAAAGCAATTCAACAACAATTGATGTTGCTGCACTTCCTTCGGGTATTTATCTTTTGCAATTGATGCATGATGGTGGCATGTTGCAGCGCAGAGTGGTTGTGGCGAGATAGTTTTTACCCAATCTTTATCAAAGCATCTAAAACTTTTACCACAGCGGGACAATACTGTGTGTTTAACAAGGTTGTGTTTGTGTAAGCAAAAAAGTCTCCTGAATCTGTGTAGGGGTACTTGCGGCAATCGCCCGGACGGGCATCATAAATAGCGCATTTGTTATCGCTCTCCAGAAATGGACAAGGGCTAGTTTTTACTACATAATCTCCATCTTCATCTAAGCGCAGATATGTTTCAATCATGGCAGATTCTTTCATGCTTGTAAACTTTGCAATGCGCGAAATATCGGGTGTTTTGAAGCGTGGCGAAATATTGGTGCAGCAACCTGCACAATTCAAACAATCAATTTCCTGAAATGCTTTGTCGTGCAACTCCGGCAGTCGCTTTTCTACCCCTCGTTGGCGCGCAGCGCGCTTGAGGTATTGTGCATACTGCTTTTTGTTTTCCTTTCCTTTTTTGAGGATGTTATCGTATTGCATGGTGTAAAGATAGCGACAGTGATGTCAACTGAGAGGGCATATTTTTTGCAATATGTGACAATGGTTAAAAAAAGCCCCGGCATTGCTGTCGGAACCTGGGTGCAGGCTAGGAACATATCAGACCTCTTTCATTTGACGTCCTCTTTCTTATTCCCCCCTCCACGAGAGGGACACAAAGATGAATTATGAAAGAGGTCTATTCTGTTCCATTTACATCAGGGGTATTATCAATCTTTTCAAATATCATACTGATTGATACTTCTAACTCTTTTTTCTTTCTAAAGAATGTTGTGCTTCTAATTTTTTGAACACTTTTAATACGGCATCTGCAACATCTTTATCGCGTGTGGTAATTGTAACAGGTTTGAAAATGATATCTGCAAATTCTTTTGCCCGATTCATGTCGAAATCAAACAATTTACAATAATTCAAAAAGACCTGTTTAGTTAAAAAGTCTTCTCCGCTTTCCATCTTACTGACGTGCGACTTATCTACTTTCAAAGCCTTTGCTACATCAACCTGTGTGAAAGAAATTTTTTTGCGGTAATGTTTTAGAAGAGCGCAAATAGTATCCATCAGGTGGTATTTTGATTGGGCTAATTTGCAATTTCAATCTTAAACCTGCAACTCTTTACAAAAACTAAATGCAGCACTATGATTTTAATACTGTTAAAAGTTGTGCGAAAGTTGCCGGATAATTCCGGAAAAGATGCGCGAAAAATGTTATGAAAATGTATGAAAGTTTTGTGATGATAAGTTGACATCGCCTCTATTTGTCCCCAACAAAAACAAAGAGATTATGCAGCGATTTTTCCTTTTGATGTTGCTGGTGATTTCTACCGCAACAGTTTGCACAGCACAAAGTATTTCGGGTAATGGTTTTGAGGTGCATACCCGATTGAAGCATCCTAAAGCAAAACTATCTACAGTGAACAGGGATTCTATTGTTGCTCGCATCAATGCAATACCAGACACTGCATTGCAAACGGCAACATTTGTTTTCACGGCAGCAGATATTAGCGATATAACAGCAATAGAATTAGCACTGATTGATAGCCGCAACCAAAGACTGGGAAACAGATTCGCTTTCTGTAGAGCGATTAGACAGTAACCGTGTAGTTGCGCTTACTGCATACGCAGATACAGGAGAGGTAAGCATAGGGCGAACGCTTGCCCGCAACATTCTTCATTTCTTTTATGACAGTGCGTACCACCCCGAGCCGCAACTGCCTGCGGGTATTATGTCGAAAAAAGAATGGAATGAGGAAAAGCAAAAAGAAACACAGGCAGCACCAGTGGTATCAAAAGTGCAAGAGGAACAACTGATGGTGAATGTTTACCCTAACCCTGCAAGCAACAGATTAAATATAGATTATGTGCTGCCCGATGGCAAAACAGAAGGTATAATTGAACTGTATGATGTGCATGGCAGGGTTGTGAAAAAAGTACAGGTGAGGAGTACAACAGGGAAAGAAGAAGTAAACATCAGTGACTGGGAAAACGGAATTTATCATTACAGGTTTATCTGCGTACATTGCAATACCGTGTCAGGCAAAGTCGTCATTATAAAGTAAAAAGGAATGTTCAGGCAGATAGCTATATTGTTTACACTTATTACTGTAATTACAAGTTATGGTCAAGGATTTAATAAGCGATATCAGTTAGCTGGTATTGCAGCTAATTTTGGCTGTGATGTTGTTTTAAAGGATGAACATTACTTTGCAGTTGGTGTTGGTAGAGATACTATTAACAATTTCAGAGGTTGCGGTTACTTTTCGGAATTTAATGATACGGGACAATCACTATCTTCAAAAATATTCAGGATTTTGGGGGCCTATAGTGTTGAGCCAGGAAATAATCTCATTCAAACAACTGATAATGGTTTTGCAAATGCAGGATACATATTCAGAGATACCATCAATAAAGATGAAGGCTTATTAGTGAAGTACGACTCTACAGGAGATGTTGAATGGTACAAAACTTTTACAAGTGGTGTGGCAAACAGTCAGTATTTTGTTTTTCGAGATTTAGTGCAAACCAATGACAATGGTTTTTTAGTTGTTGGTTCTGTTCAGCGAAATACTTTCAGATGTAGCGTTGTTGTTTTAAAAACTGACAGTTTAGGAAATGAGTTATGGCGAAAGTTCTATAACCATCAATATTGGTCGCTTACAGGAACAGGAATTTATAAGAGTGACAATGGTTATATTGTTACGGGCTTAGATGATAATTACCCATTAGGTACTTTGGAAGATAAGGTTTATTCGTACATGATGGAGATAGACACAGCAGGTAATATGCTGTGGAAATGGTTCTACACTGCCAACAACAAAACTGCCGTAACCTACACAGGTATAAGAACGGATGATGGCGGATATATTTTAGCAGGGTATAAGATTTACGGTCAGCTATCAGGCGGCAGTGACAGGCTTATCAAGCCTCATGTGATGAAATTAGATTCCTCAAGAAATGTAGTTTGGCAGAAAGTAATTGAAAATTTCACACAACAAGATTCAAGCTATGGACAATATATTAACAAGGTATTATCAGACAGTAGCGGTAATATCGTAGTAATAGGAACTACGGAATTTTTACGAGGCGGAATATTCCATGAAAATGCGGGATTTATTACCAAGATGGATACATCCAGTATTATACTATGGTCAAAGTATTATTACCTCACTACTGAGACCTTTCCTGTTGCAGTAGGATGGAATGAATTCAACGGTATAGTAGCCAATGCCGATGGCGGCTATACTATGTTAGGAGAAACAAAAGAAAATTTTCAGGGCGGAGCAGGTCAGCAGCTATGGCTAGTGCGGGTAGATAGCAATGGCTGTGTGCAGGAAAACTATTGCAGCGGTAGCAAGCCTGTGGGCATTGAGGATATAAGGCTGCCGCCTATAGAAGCTAAAGTTTACCCCAACCCTGCAAGCAACAGATTAAATATAGATTATGTATTGCCCGATGGCAAAACAGAAGGTATGGTTGAACTGTATGATGTACATGGAAGAGTTGTGAAAAAGGTTCAGGTGATGAGTGCGATTGGCAAAGAAGAAATAAACATCAGTGACTGGGAAAACGGAATTTATCATTACAGGTTTATCTGCGTACA
>CAZYXR010000075.1:0-13651 GCA_964650845.1 uncultured Chitinophagaceae bacterium | reverse complement strand
AGATTGATGAATACAAATGCAGCCGATAGTCACTACCTTTCAGCTTCAAAATGGATGACTGTGGTGTGGGGTTTGCTGGCTATTGGCGTGGCGCAATTTGCCAATACACTCGGTAGTATGATTGAAGCCGTAAATGTGCTCGGTTCGTTGTTTTATGGTACTGTACTTGGTATTTTTGTTACTGCTTTTGCATTAAAGCGCGTGCAAGGCGTTGCAGTTTTTTATGCCGCTGTAATTGCCGAAGCTATTGTGATAATATTGTTTGCTACCGATGCGCTTGCCTTTCTTTGGCTGAACTTAGTGGGCTGCTTGTTGGTAATGCTAATTAGCTTGCTTATTCAAGCCTTTCAAAAAGAAAGTAGTGCGGTTTAGATAGTTCTTTGGTTGACGTAGAAAGTCTTATCCGTTTTGGGTATAACTTTTTTAGTGCGCTTGCGTACAAGCACACGGACACTTTGTGATTCAAGGTAGAATCATGAAGATTAGAACTCTACTACTATTTATTCTCTTACCGCTAACAACCCTGTTACATGCCCAAAGGCATTGCAGCACACACGCGCATCACGAAAAGATGTTAGTAGAAGATGCACAGTACAGAACCAATCGTATGGTGTTGAGTAATCTAATCCCATCATCGCGCTCATATAAAACCGATTCAGCCGAAGTGCCCGCAGTTATTACTATTCCTGTTGTAGTACACGTGTTATACAATAAGTTCGATGATAGCCTTACCGATGCACAAATACTTTCGCAAATAGATGTGTTGAATCGCGATTTTCGATTGTTAAGCGAAGAAACAGCAAACATTCCATCTTACTTTAAACCAGTTGCTGCCGATTGTAACATTCAATTTGTATTAGCAAAGCGCAAACCCGATAGCACAGCCACAAACGGCATCAACCGCAAGTTTACTTCCCGCATTTCTTTCAGCGATAACAACGATATGAAGTTTGCGGCACGCGGTGGCATTGATGCGTGGAACAGCACCGAGTATTTGAATATCTGGGTGTGCCGCCTTGCAAACAATATTCTTGGATATGCACAACTACCGGGTGGTACCGCAAAGTCAGATGGTGTGGTAATCAACCAAAGTGCTTTTGGCACAATGGGCACAGCAAAGTACCCATTTAATAAAGGCAGAACAACAACACACGAAATTGGTCATTGGCTTAATTTGGGTCATATTTGGGGCGATAAAACCGATTGCACAGGCAATGATTTAGTTGAAGATACACCACCGCAAGGCGCTCCCACATTTGGCGCACCCAAAACCGTGCTGAGTTCATGTAACAATACAACTATGTACATGAATTTTATGGATTATACCGATGATGCGGCTATGAGTATGTTTACCGAGGGGCAGGCAATACGCATGAGAAATTTGTTTGAAGAAGGTGGTGTGCGTCATAGTTTATTATCATCAAAAGCTTTATTAGCACCTATTGGCTCATCGGTAGATAATCCTATTGTTTACAACATACCTTGTGCAGAAAAAACCGAAGGGATTTTTTCGCGCAGCAAAGCCAAATCTATTCACCCCGGAGGGTTTACTTATGGGCAAATAAATGGCAAAGGCAAAGTAGATTGGTTTGAGTTTAACAACACTGTTACACAAAACAATATTCAAATTGTGCTAACGGATTTGGTGGCAGATTTTGATGTAACTATTTATGATGAAAATGGTTTGATGCTTGGCAGAAGCAGACGCGCTGGCACACGTCAAGAAAATATAAAATTGAATGGCGCAAAAGTGGGGACTTATTATGTGAAAGTGCAAGGCTACAAAGGTGCAGTTGCTCAACAATGCTATGCTTTGTATGCATCAATAAGCAAAAGTGCATTTAAAACTGATGAAGAAAGCAATGATATTGTTGAGCCGCAAAAACCTGAAGAAATTGTAGAGTTGTCTTCGCGCCTTTATCCCAATCCAAGTACTGGAGCCACCAATTTAGATGTGTATTTAACAGAGGAAGAGGCGGGATTGGAAGTGGCGCTTTATGATATGATGGGTGCTAAGGTTAAAGAAATGCAGTTTGCTTCGCTTTCGGGTTTCAATAGCTTGAATTTGGAGTTGAATGATGTGCAAGGTGGTATCTACAATTTTATCGCAAAAAGTGGCGATGCTGTGTTTCATCAACGATTGGTTCTTAGTAGATAATTTCATCAACATATACCTATGAATGCAGCAGGTTGCTATATGGCAGCCTGCTTTTTTTATGTTTGTTTGCCGGCTAAAAGCTACGAATTGATTGACCTTGTAACCATACAAAACGAAATTTTTACCGCTCATCAAGTTCAGGTAAAGTTACTGAGGTTAGATACCATTCATCCTTTGGTAAATGGCAATAAACATTTTAAGTTGAAGTATAATTTGCAACATGCTTTGGCGCAAAAGTTTGCAGGCATACTTACTTTTGGCGGGCAATACTCCAATCACATTTTTGCTGCTGCTGCTGCTGCAAAACAATTTGGGTTAAAAAGTGTAGGTGTGGTTGTTGGCAATGCAGAGCAACTTACTTCTACCTTACAATTTGCTCAATCGTGTGGCATGCAATTACACTTTGTAAATCGCAATGTTTATCGCCAAAAAGAACAGCCAGATTTTATTTCCAAACTTCACACAGCGTTTCCCAATTATTACATTATACCCGAAGGTGGCAGCAATGAATTGGCAGTAAAAGGTTGTGCCGAAATTCCAAAGTTGGTGAAGGTTGATTTTGATTTTATTGCTACTGCCTGTGGCACTGGTGGCACACTTGCTGGCTTAGCTAAAGGTATTTTGCCACATCAAAAAGCAATAGGCATTTCGGTATTGAAAGGCGAAGACACACTAAGCGATTTTATTAAGCATTTGCATGGTTTGCATCAGCTCAATAATTGGCAGGTAATTTCGGGTTATCATTTTGGTGGTTATGCAAAACCAAATGATGAAGTCAATAATTTTATTCGCAACTTCTATCAGGCATCGGGTATTCAACTCGAAAGCATCTACACGGCCAAAATGATGATGGCACTTATGAATTTGACACAGAAAGGCTACTTCGCCCAAGGTTCAACTATTGTTGCGCTACACACCAGTGGGCTACAAAATTTTGCCACACCGGAAGTTCACTAATACATATCGTATTGGTGATAACTTTTTTCTTTGTTCGCCAGAATTGTAGTGTAATTTTTTTCGCTGCGTATGTAAAAGTAAAAATAGAAAGCCGCAACTCCGCCAAACAAATGCCACAAACCATGCGGTTGAATAAAACTGTTTGGGTCGCACAAAATTTTCTTTATGTCGAAGATAAAAAACATCACTGCCAGCGAAATAGTTACAATGGTAAGCCACATATAAAGTTTATTGGTTCTGCCGGGGTCGCGCTTCTCTACAATCACTGCAAAAATGATCATGGTTATTATCATTCCAAACACAATGTACCTGCCAATTACAGGAGGCGAAAAAAATGTGAGATAGATATATGCTAAAGTAAAACTAAAGGTAAGCAATCGCGCCTCGCGAGGATGTTTTACATTACTCGGCAAACCTCTTACAAGCAATACCACACGATGTGTAAAATACATCAAAGGGTAAAGACTTAAACTGAACACGCCCGAGTAATCTAAATCGCGCCCAAATACTGTAAGCCCCGAATGAAAGTAACTGCTTGCAACAAACAAATACACCTGTATGATGCCATAAATAAAGGAGTACCAAGGATTGGCAGAAATTAAATTGTATCGCTTTTTTTCATTGTAATCGCGCACTGCAATACCCAAAACATACAAGCCAACTAACAAATAAATTACATTGGTAAAGGTGTTTACAGGCTGGCGAATCAACCCGTTCATATTCGTCAGTTCGCAAAAGTAAAACTCAATATCATCATAGCTGGGTTTGTCATTCCAAAAGCCACTATCGGCATAAATTGAACCGCCAATATTGATGAAAGCCGCATACGCCCCCGAAACAAACAGGGCTACCATCAATTGATTAAAAAATTTCTTTGTCATTTTGCAAACACCTGAATTGCATTGTAATACATACAATTGCTTAAAGACGAAAATACCTTTAGGGTGGTTCGTCTGTTATGCTATTTTTGCCCCAATAAATGTTCTTAGTATGTCAGAAACTACACATAAAATTATTTTTTCAATGACAGGAGTGGGAAAAACCATTCCTCCCAATAAGCAGATTCTAAAAAATATCTACCTATCGTTTTTCTATGGTGCCAAAATCGGTATCATAGGTATGAACGGTTCCGGAAAATCAACTTTGATGAAAATCATTGCCGGAATAGATCAATCTTACCAAGGTAAAATAGAAAGCGATAAAGGCTTTTCGGTAGGCTATTTAGAGCAGGAGCCACAGTTAGATGAAACAAAAACGGTTATCGAAATTATTCGCGAAGGCAAAAAAGAAATCTTTGATATGCTCGCAGAGTTCAACGACATCAGCGAAAAATTTGCCGAGCCAATGAGCGATGATGAAATGAATAAGTTGCTCGAAAGGCAAGGTACTTTGCAAGATAAAATTGATGCAGCAAATGCTTGGGAAATTGACAATGTGTTGGAACGTGCTATGGATGCATTGCGCTGCCCCGATGCTGATGCCTCGGTTAAAACCCTTTCTGGAGGCGAAAGGCGCAGGGTAGCTTTGTGTCGCTTATTATTGCAAGAGCCAGATGTATTGCTGTTAGATGAGCCTACCAACCATCTTGATGCCGAGTCAATTTTGTGGCTCGAACATCACTTAGAGCAATACAAAGGAACCGTAATCTGTATTACCCACGATAGATATTTCTTGGATAATGTTGCCGGTTGGATATTAGAATTAGATAGGGGAGAAGGCATTCCTTGGAAAGGCAACTATTCTTCATGGCTCGACCAAAAATCTAAAAAACTGGAACTGGAAGAAAAAACAGAAAGCAAGCGCATGAAAATGTTGCAACGCGAGTTAGATTGGGTCCGCCAGTCGCCAAAAGCACGGCAAGCAAAAAGCAAAGCCCGTATTACCAACTACGAACGAATGCTGGAAGAAGATGCTAAACAAAAAGAAGAAAAATTAGAAATTTACATTCCACCGGGACCGCGTTTAGGTAGCAAGGTAATTGAAGCCAATGGAGTTTCTAAGGCATTTGGCGATAGGTTGCTATATGAAAATTTGAACTTCAAACTACCGCAAGGTGGTATAGTAGGTATTATAGGGCCAAACGGTGCCGGTAAAACAACTTTGTTTCGCATGATAATGGGGCAAGAAAAACCCGATAGCGGCACTTTTGAAATTGGCGAAACAGTGAAAATTTCTTATGTAGATCAATCGCATACAGGCATCGACCCCGAAAAAACAGTTTGGGAAGCCATTAGCAATGGCGATGAATGGATTGAAGTAGGAAAGTTGAAATTGAATAGTCGTGGTTATGTTGGCAGATTTAACTTTGCCGGAGCCGACCAACAAAAGAAAGTAAAAGTGCTTTCGGGTGGCGAAAGAAACCGTTTGCATTTAGCACTTACCTTGCGCGAAGAAGCCAACGTACTTTTGCTCGATGAGCCTACCAATGATTTAGATGTAAATACCATTCGTGCATTAGAAGAAGCATTGGAAAACTATGCCGGATGCGCAGTAATAATATCGCACGATCGTTGGTTTTTAGATCGTGTTTGCACACACATTCTTGCTTTTGAAGGCGATGCGCAAGTTTATTATTTCGAAGGCAGCTTTAGCGAATACGAAGAGAATAAAAAGCAACGCTTGGGCGATACATCCGAAAAGAAATTTAAGTACCGCAAACTGGTTGCATAGAATCTGCATTGGGCAACCATACTTCGCCAATGTTCTGTAAAACAACAATGCCAACGTTTTTAAGCGTTGGCATTGTTGTTTTGTGTAAAAAAGGAATCTTTATTTAAGATGCCAAGCCTTCTACCAATACACTTACATTGTTATTTAAGCACTCGGCAAAGCCGCCTGTAATAGATAGCGTATAAGTTTCGGTAGGCGTTTTGTATTTAATTTTGCCCTTTGCCACTGCCGCAATAATAGGTGCGTGATTGTTCAATAACTCAAACAAGCCGCCCACGCCAGGCAACTGCACCAACGAAGCTTCGCCACTATAAAGAACCTTTTCAGGTGTAAGAATTTCTAATTTCATGTTTACGATTTTGAAGTTATTAAACCTTCAATCTGCTCAATAATTATTTTGCTGTTTCGGCCAACATTTTTTGTCCGGCAGCAATCACCTCGTCAATGTTTCCTTTCAAGTTGAAAGCCGCTTCTGGATATTCATCCACTTCGCCTTCCAAAATCATATTGAAACCGCGAATTGTATCTTCAATTGATACAAACACACCTTTCAAACCGGTGAACTGCTCCGCAACGTGGAAAGGCTGGCTCAAGAAACGTTGAATTCTACGTGCGCGGTGAACTACCAATTTATCTTCCTCACTCAACTCGTCCATACCAAGAATGGCGATAATATCTTGCAACTCTTTGTAACGTTGTAAAATTTCTTTTACGCGCATTGCACAACGGTAGTGTTCGGTTCCAATTACCTCCTCGCTCAAAATTCTTGAAGTAGAATCCAATGGATCTACTGCTGGGTAAATACCTAAAGCGGCAATTTGACGGCTCAATACTGTTGTAGCATCCAAGTGCGCGAAAGTTGTTGCCGGAGCAGGGTCGGTCAAGTCATCCGCAGGTACATAAACTGCTTGTACAGATGTGATAGAGCCACGTTTGGTAGATGTGATACGCTCTTGCATCAATCCCATCTCGGTAGCCAAAGTTGGTTGATAACCTACCGCTGAAGGCATACGACCCAAAAGAGCCGAAACCTCGGAACCGGCTTGTGTGAAACGGAAAATGTTATCAACGAAGAAAAGAATATCTTTTCCACCACTTGCATCATTTTTGTCTCCATCGCGGAAGTATTCTGCAATCGTTAAACCACTTAATGCAACACGAGCACGAGACCCCGGTGGCTCGTTCATTTGACCAAACACCAATGTAGCTTGGCTTTGTGTTAGTTCTTTTCCATCTACTTTGGTTAAGTCCCAGCCACCTTCTTCCATGCTGTGTTTGAAGGCTTCACCGTATTTAATAACGTTACTTTCAATCATCTCGCGCAAAAGGTCGTTTCCTTCGCGGGTGCGCTCTCCCACACCGGCAAATACCGACATACCAGAGTAGCGTTTTGCAATGTTATTAATCAATTCCATGATCAATACTGTTTTGCCCACACCTGCACCTCCAAACAAACCGATTTTACCACCTTTCGAGTATGGCTCAATCAAGTCAATAACTTTAATTCCAGTAAACAAAACCTCGGTAGAAGTTGATAAATCTTCATACGGTGGTGGCTGGCGGTGAATTCCGTAGCCTCCTTCTTTTGAAACAGGAATCTGAATACCGTCAATGGCATCGCCAATTACGTTGAAAAGTCTTCCTTTAATAGAATCGCCCACAGGCATTGTGATTGGCGCTCCCAAATCTACTACATCCATTCCTCTGCGCAAGCCATCGGTCGAGTCCATTGAAACGGTACGCACCGCATCTTCGCCCAAGTGTTGTTGCACTTCTAATATCAATTTTTGTCCGTTTTCACGAGTGATTTCAAGGGCACTCATAATTTTAGGAAGCGTTGCATTATCTGCTTCAAAACTTACGTCCACTACCGGACCGATGATTTGTTTTACTTTACCAATGTTAGCCATGCTGCTATTTGATTTATGCTTTATTAAGCGAATTTGTTTTTATACCTTTTAAAAAGGCGGTGCGAAAGTAGTGCTTTGCAAGCAATTTAAAAACGAATTATTGTGGAAATGTTGATGAAACCCAAAAAAACGTGTAAAACTTGATTCCTACGGGTTATGGAACTGTGCATTTGTTGAGGGTTATGAAGTTTTTTGCAGTTACACTCATGCAATTCTTAACAAACATCTTTCTTCATTCCATTTGTGGATGTTCAACAGCTCATAAATTTTCTGCACGTTTGCAACACAGAACAAAAAATGGAAAGCGAAACGATACTAATAACAGGTGCCTGCGGGCAGTTGGGTACTGAACTTACCCTTGCACTTCGCCAAAAATACAACAATGTTATAGCCTCAGACCTGAAAGAACCCAATGAGATTCTTCAAAACTCGGGAACTTTTATCAAGGCCGATGTATTGCATCGCGCAGGTTTGGTAGATTTAGTAAAGCAGAATGGTGTAACGCAAGTGTATCATCTTGCAGCTATTCTTTCGGCCACTGGCGAAAAACAGCCTGAGTTTGCATGGCGCATCAATATGAAAGGATTGCGAAATGTATTGGACGTAAGTGCAGAGTGCGGTGTGAAGAAGGTTTTTTTTCCTTCTACGATAGCGGTGTTTGGACCAACTACACCAAAGCAAAACACGCCACAACACACGGTAATGGAGCCAAGCACAATTTACGGTATCAGCAAACAAGCGGGCGAGCTTTGGTGCAAATGGTATTTTGAAAAAAAAGGTTTGGATGTGCGTAGTGTTCGCTACCCCGGGCTCATTAGCTATAAAACCAAAGCCGGAGGCGGCACAACCGATTACGCAGTAGATATTTTTTTTGAAGCAGTTGAAAACAAAAAATATACCTGTTTTTTAAAAGAAGATATAACATTGCCAATGATGTATATGCCTGATGCTGTGCGTGGAACTATTGAACTTATGGAGGCTCCACCCGAAAAAATAACTGTGCGTACGGGTTATAATTTTTCAGGAATGAGTTTTTCGCCCAAGCAATTGGCAAGTGTCATTCAAAAAGAAATGCCCGAGTTTCAAATTGATTACAATCCCGATTTTCGCCAACAAATTGCCGAAGGCTGGTCGGAAAGTATTGACGATTCTTTTGCTCGGAACGACTGGAACTGGCAACCTCAATTCACCATAGAGGCAATGGTGAAAGATATGCTGGAAAACATTGCTGCCAAAGTGGCGAGTTAAGCAACGGCTTCTTCCATTGCCGAATTGCGGCTGTGTTCCAAAATAATGTCAATGCTTGTTTGGCTTGGCTTCATTCTAAAGCTATCTAAAATTTCCTGCATATCAATTATTGCTTGAAATTCTTCGGCTGCTTTGTTGTTGCATTCAATGTGCGCGTGTACTTGTTGCACTGTGTTTGCCGCCAACTCTCCGTATGCGGCAAGTAGTAAATGATTAGGTGTAAAAGTTTTTTCCATGATACTACATTTTTTATTGTTGGCAGTATAACGTTGTAGTGATTGATTTATTATGTAGCAGCAAAAAAAAGCTCAATGTTTATTTGCCAGTTGCCCGCAGGCAGCATCAATATCTTTTCCGCGACTTCTGCGCACGGCAACTTCAATGCCGTGTTTGCGCAAATGTGCTACGAATGCATCGCGTTTTTCTGCCTTTGCCTTTTTTAACGTTACGCCTTCTACGTTATTATATTCAATTAAATTGATAAATGCAGGCACTTGCTTGTATAGCTTGATAAGATTATCGGCATCTTCAATGTTGTCGTTAAATCCATCAAAGAGTATGTATTCAAAAGTGATTTTGTTTCCGGTTTTTTCGTAAAAGTAGTTTAGTGCAGCAATAACATCCTCCAGCTTGTTGCTTTTGTTGATGTCCATGATGGTTTCGCGTTTTTCGTTGGTAGGCGCGTGTAGCGAAAGAGCAAGGTTGAATTTTACTCCTTCATCGGCCATGCGCCTAATGCCCCGCTCGATGCCGGATGTAGAAACAGTTACCCTGCGCGCAGCCATGTTTAAGCCTTCGGGCGAAGTTATGTAGCGAATGCTTTGCATTACATTGTCGTAGTTTAGCAGTGGCTCGCCCATGCCCATGTACACTACGTTTGTAAGTCCTTTGCCGTTATGAGCTTTTGCATGTTGATTGAGTAAAAAAATTTGGTCGTAGATTTCTGCGGCTTCTAAATTGCGTTCGCGTTTTAAAAAACCTGTGGCGCAAAACGAGCAACTAAGCGAGCAGCCTACTTGCGATGATACACAAGCGGTGCTTCTGTCTTCGTCTGGAATCATTACTCCTTCTACAATTCTTTTGTCGTTCAGTTTCATGGCAATTTTTACGGTGCCATCTTTGCTTTTTTGAACCACGGCTTCTTCTACCACAAAAAATGAAAAGTGCGCTTTCAGTTTTTCGCGCAGCGGTTTAGAAAGATTGGTCATTTCATCAAAGCCGCGCACGCTTTTTTGCCACATCCATTCATGAATCTGTTTGGCTCGAAACTTTGGTTCGCCCATAGCAAGCAAAGCTTCGGTAATTTCTGCCAGCGATAAGCTGCGGATGTCTTTCATTTATTTACGCTCCTACAATTTTGCATTGCCTCAAGTAGCCTTAACGAAAGTAGTATTTTGAGTGCTGTAAAATCATTTTATCCAGTTTCTTTCTAAAAGATATTCGGCTATTTGAACGGCATTAGTGGCTGCACCTTTTCGCAGGTTATCCGAAACTATCCAACAGTTTAGTGTGTTTGCTTGCGATTCATCTCTGCGGATTCGACCCACAAAAGTTTCGTCTTTATCGTGCGCAAGAATCGGCATTGGGTATTTAAGATTCTTCACATCGTCATACACTACCACTCCAGGTGCATGTGCAAGTAAAGTGCGCACATCGGTTTCGTTAAAATCATTTTCAAATTCAATGTTTACGCTTTCGCTATGCCCGCCAATGGTAGGTATGCGCACAGTAGTAGCGGTAACACGTATGTCATTATCGCCCATTATTTTTTTTGTTTCGTTCACCATTTTCATTTCTTCTTTGGTGTAGCCATTATCTAAAAACACATCAATATGTGGCAGCGCATTCATGTCTATTCGGTATGGATATGCCATTTCTCCATCTACACCTGCTCGTTCATTCATCATTTGGTCCACAGCTTTTTTACCGGTTCCGGTAACGCTTTGGTATGTTGAAACTACTACTCTTTTAATCTTGTATTTATCGTGCAGGGGTTTTAAAACCACCACCATTTGAATGGTTGAGCAGTTTGGATTGGCAATTATTTTACTGCTTTCACTCAGTGCATCGGCATTTACCTCGGGCACAACCAAAGGAATGCCTGGCTCCATGCGCCATGCCGAAGAGTTGTCAATAACAAAGATGCCGGCTTCGGCAAATTTTGGTGCAAGCTCTTTTGATGTGCTGCCGCCTGCCGAAAAAATAGCAACTGCAGGTTTCAATGCTATGGCATCTTGCCAGCTTACTACTGCATATTCTTTGTCTTTAAACTTTATCTTTTTGCCTACCGATTTTTCTGAAGCCACCGGAATAACTTCACTAACCGGAAAATTGCGCTCTGCCAACACTTGCAACATTTTAGTGCCTACTAAACCCGTTGCGCCTACTACTGCTACTTTCATTCTATTATTATTTGTGTTTGAAGAAAAATGGAAACCCGCAATTGATATACAAATCGCATTGATACAGATTTGATGATGCTGGCTGCGTTTTTCTTCGCAATTAAAAAAAATTGAGGCGCGAAAATAAAGCCTGTAATTCTATTTTTTTGAAAATCTTTAGCTATATCAATTGCAATACTACTTTTGCCGTTTGTTAAAATACAATAGTTTAGTTTTTACAACGTCTCAACACAATTACATTATCAATCGCTCTTAATTATGGGTCAGTTTATTAAGTTCACTTTCGCCACCATTCTTGGTATATTTTTATTTACTGTTTTTGCATTTTTGGTGCTGTTGGGCATTGGTGCAGCGGCTTCTGGAAAAAAGACAACTGCCATTGCACCCAACTCAATTCTTAAGTTGGATTTAAATTACGGTATTCCCGAAAAATCTAAAGAAGACCCTTTTTCTGATATTGATTTTCAAACCCTAAAGCCGCGCAAAGCTGTTGGGCTTGCTGAAATTTTAGAAAGTATTGAATTTGCCAAAACCGATAAAAATATTGCAGGTATTTATTTGCCACTGGGTATTGCGCCCAATGGTTTTGCTACATTGGAAGCAATTCGCAATAAGCTGATTGATTTTAAAGCATCGGGCAAATTTGTGTATGCTTATGGCGTGTTGGTAAGCCAAAAAAGTTACTATTTGGCTACTGTGGCCGATAAGGTTTTTATTGATAAAAATGGCTACCTTGAGTTGCGTGGCTTGGGTAGCGAAATTCCCTATTTTAAAAATGCTTTCGATAAGTATGGTATTGAAGTCCAGGAGTTTCATGTAGGGGCATTTAAGAGTGCTATTGAACCTTTTATACGCAGCAACATGAGCGAGGCAAACCGCGAGCAAACCACTTTGCTTTTGGGCGATTTGCAGGAGCGTATGGTAAATAATATTGCTACCGCCCTAAAAATCGAACCTGCTTTTTTTCAAAGTGTATTGGATAGTCTTAAAGCAACAAATGCTAAAGATTGCAAGGCACTTGGTTTGGTAGAGGAAGATATTTACTTCGATCAGTTGCTTTCAAGATTTATGGAAAAAACAGGCGCAAAAAAGTCTAAAGACCTGGAGTTTGTAAACATCGATAAATACGTTTCTGTATTAGATGATTCAAAAAATGAATCGAGTAACAAAGTAGCAGTAGTAGTGTTAGAGGGCGACATCGTAGATGGCGAAGGCGGTCCCGATGAAATTGGAGGAGACAAAATATCGAAACTTTTGCGCAAGCTGCGCGAAGACGAAAAGGTTAAAAGTGTTGTATTGCGCGTTAATTCGCCCGGTGGCAGTGCGGTTGCCAGCGATATTATTTGGCGCGAAGTTTCGCTTACAAAAAAGGGAAAACCGGTAGTAGTTTCATTTGGTGATGTGGCGGCCTCGGGAGGGTATTATATTTCGTGCGGTGCCGATAAAATTTTTGCACAACCTAATACTATAACCGGTTCTATCGGTGTGTTTGGCTTGATTCCGAATTTTCAAAAACTGCTTACAAACCAATTGGGTGTTACGTTTGATGAAGTAGAGCTATCGCAACATGCTGTGTTTGGCGGTGGTACAAAACCCTTAGATGCTTTTGAAAGCAAAGTAGTGCAAGCAGAGGTAGAAAGAGTGTATGGTGATTTTAAAAATCGCGTGGCCGAAGGTAGAAACAAGCCGGAAGAAGAGATTGAGAAAATTGCACAGGGCAGAGTTTGGACCGGCACACAAGGCTTGGAGAGAGGCTTGGTGGACGAAATTGGCAGCTTAAACGATGCCATTGCATTTGCCGTAAAAAAAGCTGCCTTGAAGGATTATAAGATTAAGTATTATCCCGAAGAGAAATCTTTTGCCGAGCAACTTTCAGAAAGCTTTGCAGAAATGAAAACTGGTTGGATAAAAGAACAAGTGGGTGAACACTATCAAATTCTGCAAACTATTAAACAGTTGAAAAGTCGTAGTGGTGTTCAATGCCGTATGCCGATGGAAATAGAAGGATTGTAAGAGGAGAAAGTAGAAATTACATTTTCAACAACCAAGCATTGGCATCTTTTTCTTTTGCAGAAGAAAGAACCGAAAGGGCTTCTCGGTAGTTTTTGGCAGCATAAAAACCAACTGCCGTAAGTGCGTTACGCTTGGTTTTCAATAAAGCTGTTTGCCCACCAAAGTCAGTGTTTAGCTGAGCGTAAGCGGCATCGGCATTCTCTTCTTTAGAAAATGCACCAATGATGATGTAATACCCTGCTTGGGGCTCGGTTGATGGCACAACATTGGTGGTAGTGTTTTCTATTGCAACT
>CAZYXR010000074.1:0-14754 GCA_964650845.1 uncultured Chitinophagaceae bacterium | reverse complement strand
GTTTTGGCAGCCATTGTGTGTACGGGGTTCAATAGCGCACCATTTACCGAATAGTGCAAAATTCCTTCTTCCTGAAAAAAGATATGCTTGTACTTCGTAAAAACAATATCGTATTCGTGTGGCGCAGGCTCGTATGAAACAGTAGTGTTTGTAGTAAAATCAAAATAGGTGAATGTGGCAATGGCAGATTTAGCGAAAGTAGTTTGCTTTTCATCGCTGTTATCTAAATTGGCATGGCGTATGGAGTACGAAGTATCACTAACTTGTAGCAACTGAAACTTACGATACTTTGGCGTAGCCCCAGTACCCAAATCTATGATGTAAACCTCAAGTTTCGATTGGCGTGTTTCGCTACTCACCAACCAGTTTCCAACAGCTGTTGAGTCGGGATTTCCATCGGGCGAATCGTAACCCCACTGCGTGCTTGCTGATGCAGTAAGTAATTCATCAAAATTTATGCTGTGTGTGTTAAATACTTGCACGTTTTTTCCACCGTTTACCCTAACAGAAAAACCTTGGTGAGAAGATTGAAAAGCCAAGTGAAAAACATTGACATTTCGCTCGATTTTGTTACTGGTTTTAAATTTAAAAAACACTGTATTATCATAAGTTTCGCCCATAGCTGCTTGCGCTATTACTTCATCGCCCGGTGGCGGCAACTCCCATAGCGGTTCTTTCTTTTCGCAAGAACTTAACATTACCAATCCCAACAGGCTTAAAGTCATCAAGAAAATCATAAGCAGCTTGTAGTAAAGCCCTTTTGAATGTCGCTTATCGTTTTGTTCTAAAATCATTTGTCATGTTAACTTTTAATGAAACAAAACCGGTAACTCCCATGCCAATACTCATAGCATTTGCAGCACTGCTATGCGCACCGCTACTTGCCACATTGTAGTTGATGTTTTTTACATTCAATATATTCTTAGCACCTGCACTTAGGGTAAAGCGCTCTTGCCAAAGGCGCACCGTTGCTGAAGCATCCAGTAGTGAATAGCTTTGAATAGCGGTTTGAAAAGGCTGATTCTTCTCGTCCAATGCGTAGCTGGGAACCATTCCATTGAACTTGTAAAAAACAGCTACACTGGTAAAAATTTTTGGAATGTTTACAGTAAGCGATGACGATAACTCGGGCGACCAACCGAAGTGTGGTACATCAGCATCTTGGCTCAAATAATTGTACCGCCCTGTATAAGCCGCGCCCAATTGCCAATCGAAGTATTTGTGCGCAACTCCGGCATTTAGGTTAGCGCCTACACTTTGAAATTTATCTACATTGATGTAAGAGTAAAGCTGCTGTGATGGATCTACCAACACAAGCGAAATCATATTGTATAAATGATTGAAGAAAAATGACGGACGCAGTAAAAATTTATACTCCTTATGTTTTTGTTCGTAGCTAAACTCTAACTGCGCATTGTGCGAACGCTCGGCTTTTAAAGATGAGTTGCCTTGGATGTTGTGATTGATGTCCACAAACAAAAGGCTGAGTTCTTTGAGCGAAGGCGCCCGAAAACCCATGGCATAACTTGCACGCAGATATAGCTTCTTATTTATGTTGTATTTAAAGTTGAAACTGGGCACAACGGGTGTGCCGTAGCGAGTGTTGTATGCAGCACGCACGCCTGCTTTTAAGATAATTTTTTCTATGGGCGAATATTGCAAAGTGGTATAAAAGGCATAGTCGTGTATTTGCTGAAAATTGTTTTCTAACCGCTGGCCTTTTGCAAACTCAATATTAAAATCGTAACCCGCTTGAAATTGAAATTGTTTGAGTTGCGTATTGGTGAACACACCCCTGAATAACAACAAATAAAAAATACTGGTATCGTGGTCGGCAGCCGAAGGTGTAATATCGCTAAAGCCCGTAGTTAAATCTTTGCGAAAGGTATTCTTCAGCCTTTTAAAATGGGAGAATGAATTGATAAATTGCAGGTGATTATTTCCTTTAAAATACACATCGTTTTGCACGCCCACAGCCCATTTTCTCGTTTTATAAAATTCATCTAAGCCATAAGCGGTGTAGGGCGTTACGGTTGGCTTGCCACGGTTTGTAATTTGCTCGTCAAAAAAATTGCCAAAAACAGTGTGTTTGCTTTTATTGAATTTGAATGAAAGAGAATTGTCGGTGAAATATTGTGTGCGCGGCTTCCACTGCATGGTTCTGTTTTGCCATTGATAATTGGGGTCGTAGCCATCAAAAAAATTTCTACCACCACTAAGGCTCATTTCTATGTTTTTTGTGCTAAAAGAGAATCGCGCATCTGTGTTGTAGGTGCCATTACTTTCGTAATAGCCATTCAGCACATAATTGAATGCTTCTTTCACTTTGCGCTTTGTAATGAGGTGAATAACTCCACCCAGCGCATCGCTGCCATACACAACACTCATTGGGCCTTCTACAATTTCAATTCGTTCAATATTGTTCAAATTTATTTGCGATAAATCCACGTTGCCATTCATGCGCCCTATAACCGGAACTCCATCCATAAGTATTTTAATATTCTGCCCCGAAATACCATTGATACTTACGCTTGCACCCAACACATTATCTTGCGAAAGGCGCATGTTCAACTGATTTGTAAGTACATCGCGTAAATTGTTTGCGCCCATTTCATCTATTTTTTTTCTATCAATAGTTTTAATGGAATTTACTGCCAATTGCGCAGTAGTTGCAGCACACTGCCCTGTTACCACCACATCTTTCAGGTCAATTTCATCATGCTCCACTACAATGCTTAACTTTTCTTGCAGTTCCACTTCGTGCCGGTAAGTTTTCACTCCCAACTTTCTTATTTGCAACAAACATTTTCCACTCCATGGAATGTTAACTACTCCTTCGTGATTGGTGAAGCCAACAAATTCTTTTTTGGAGTTGAGGTTTTTGGCAGTAACAAATGCGTCTTCTACTGGTATGTTCTTGCCGCCTTCTATTACTCGTAAAGAAGTTTGCGCTGTTGCTGCATTACACAACAACAACGCAATTGCAAACAAACAAGCTCTATGAAAAAAATTGTAGCTAAGTGGTTGCATCTCTCTTTTTATTGAACTATAAACCTTGTTGTTGTGTTACCAAGAGTAGGAAATGAAATCAAGTAAACTCCAGGTTGCAGCGATGAAACATCTATGCTTGTTTGTTGCATTCCGGGTTGAAAAAAAAGGCTTTTCTCTTCTACAATTCTGCCTGCTGCATCACGGATTTGGCAATTAGATATTTGCCCTGCATCACCGTTGAAGTTGTAAACTACATGAATGTTATTTTGTGCAGGATTGGGATAAAGACCAAGCGTTTTCAGACCATTAACTTTATTATCGTCAATGCCTACTGTATTGGTATAAATCAGTTCTTTATTAAAAACATAATCTCCGGTTATACTGCCACCAAAATCAAGGAAAGTAACTTTCCAAATATCACCATTGCCGCGCTTTACAAAATACACAGTAGAGTCTTCTATTTCGTAACCCCCTATATTGCTGTTGTACTATTTCCAGTCGTAGCCAAGTACGTTTATATGGGTTTGAAAAAGATAATTGTCATAGTCATTATCCGATAAATCGTTTACAGGATATGCTTTAATTGCAGTTGCATTACTATTTTGAAGAATACCTGTAACTCCGTATGGAATCAACTCGCCTTGCGAGTAAAGCGGAGCGATGTACTTTGTAAATGTCAAATCCCAAGCGTTCGAAGCAGGCTCGCGATCTACCGAAGTGTTGTTTACTAAAGAAAAATATGCAAAACGCTTGCCCGTATAATTGCTTTTGGCAACTGTGCCGTTCTGTTCATTGGTACCGTCAATATTGGCCCATGTAAAAGTATAACTACCACTAATCAATCCATCAATCTTCAATTTTTTCCACGCACCACCATTAGCAAGTTTTAGAATATACACGCTATCGCCTGTTATGTAATGGGTGTTTAAATCGTAAGTACCCCAACCGAGGTCGAAGTTTCCATCGGGATAAGCATTCAACGCGCCACCATCCCAGCTCGTGTCGGAATTGTGCAGCGCATTCCAACCGATTATTCCTGCGGTATCTACAGTTGCCCAATCGGCAACGCTATAAGGGCTTTGGTAAACCGCCAATCCTTTTTGCGTATTCGCCAAAATAGATGCTGCTATTCCTGAAATTTGGAAAGCAATATCCCAGTTATCTTTGGGCTCACTTTTTACATCGCCATTGGGCAGGCTGTACCAAACTTGGTTTGCATATTGTGCTCCCACGGTAACTGTATCCGTTACCACACCATTTGCTTTTAAAAAAACTATTGCAGAAGATAACGCTATTAGTAGAACTGTTCTTTTCATTTTTTATTGATTTGAGCGGCAAAACTATTCGCCCAAATCTTACTTAGAACAATTCTAAATAGGTTTTACAAAAGTGTTACACAAAAGGGAGTTTACACTTGTTTTATGACAAAACTATGACAAACACACAGCGTCAAAACATCGCAAACGTTGCAACAAAAAAAGATTCACTATGCGTACTGTTGCGCGTAGTATTGTTTGTAATTTCCACTGGTTACATTTTCTAACCAAGCTTCGTTTGCCAAATACCACTCTACTGTTTTCTCCAAGCCCTCTTCAAAAGTAACCGAGGGTTTCCAACCTAACTCTTTATTAAGTTTTGATGCATCAATGGCATAGCGCCTGTCGTGCCCCGGGCGATCTTTTACATAGGTAATAAGCTTCTCACTTTCACCTTCGGCCCGCCCAAGTTTTTTATCCATCACCTTAATTAGCAGCTTAATCAATTCAATATTCTGCCACTCGTTAAAACCGCCAATATTATAGGTGTCGCCAAGTTTGCCACCATGCAAAATAGCATCAATAGCAGTGGCATGATCTTCTACAAAAAGCCAATCGCGGGTGTATTTACCATCGCCATAAACGGGTAATGGTTTATTGTTTTTTACATTATTGATAAAAAGCGGAATCAACTTTTCGGGAAACTGATGCGAACCATAATTGTTAGAGCAATTGCTGATTACAACAGGTAAATTATAAGTATTGAAATAAGCGCGCACAAAATGGTCGCTGCTTGCTTTTGAAGCCGAGTAAGGAGATTGAGGGTCGTAAGCAGTTGTTTCTAAAAAGTATCCTGTTTCGCCCAACGAACCATAAACTTCATCGGTAGAAACATGATAGAAAATTTTGTTTTGCGGAACGGGCTTATCCTTGCTACATTTCCATATTCTTTTTGCGGCATTCAAAAGATTTACAGTGCCTATAACATTGGTTGTAACAAACTCTAAAGGGTTGCTGATGCTTCTGTCTACATGGCTTTCGGCAGCTAAATGAATAACCGCAGCAAAATCGTGCTCATCAAAAAGCTTATTTATAAAATCAGCATCCGTGATATCGCCCTTTACAAAAGTGTAATTAGGAGCATTCTCAACATCGCGCAGATTTTCCAAATTTCCTGCATAAGTAAGCTTGTCCAAATTTACAATATCGTGGTTTGAGTATTTATTTACAAACAAGCGTACAACATGAGAACCAATAAATCCTGCACCGCCCGTGATGAGTATTTTTTTCATAATAAATTGCTATTTGATAATATATTTTGATGTAACTAAATTTCCACTTCTCCCTCAAAAACTTCAACTGCCGAACCAATTAAAAAAACTTCGGTAAAAATGCCATCGGTTTCAAAAAACTTCACTTGCAGCTTACCGCCCAGCACATCCACAAAAATATGATTTTGCTTTTTACCGCTCTTTAAATAATGCGCCATCGAAGATGCTACAACACCTGTTCCACAACTGTATGTTTCATCTTCCACACCTCGTTCGTAAGTGCGCACGGCAATATGATTTTCATCTTTTATAGCAACAAAGTTTACATTGATTCCTTCTTGCGCAAAGCGATTGGAATAACGTATTTTTTTTGCTTCTTCCACTACATTAAAAACGTCAATGCTATTCAAAAACCTAACATAATGTGGCGATCCTGTGTTCAGCACAAAATCGTTGAAACTGCTTTCAACGGCACTTACATCTTTCATTTTTAATGTAACAATTCCGTTACCATCTATCAACCCTTCGTGTGGACCATCAATAGCTACAAATGAGCAAGTATTTTCTATGACGCCAATTTCTTTTGCAAACTGAATAATACATCTGCCACCATTGCCACACATGCTGCTTTCGCTGCCATCGCTATTGAAATACACCATCTCAAAATCGTAGCCCTCTTTTTCTTGCAATAAAATCAACCCATCGGCTCCAATGCCAAACCTACGGTGGCAAAGGCTTTCAACAAGATTTTTATTGTCGCGTTCTAAGCCGTAAGCGCGGTTGTCAATCATCACAAAGTCGTTGCCTGTGCCCTGATACTTATGAAATTTAACTTTCATTCAAAGTTGTTGTTAAATGAATTTAAGCGGTGAATCGAACGCAATATAAATGAAACCCCTGCGTATTAAATTTGTACAACAATAATTGTAAAACTAAATTCAAAAATTATGAGCTTCAAACAATTTTCAACCATTGTAATTGCATCAGCCGTTAGCTCGGTGGTAGCGGTAGTTGCTTATCAAAATTTCTTTCCTCAAAAAAACACAGTGCAGATTGTAGAAAATGCTCCGGTGAAATACACGGCTCTTTCTGCCGAAAATGTCGGCACATTGCAACCGATTGATTTCCGGTATGCTGCGGCAACCGCTACGCCAAGTGTAGTGCATATCAAATCAGCTTTTAAAGTTGAGCCAGTGCGCTACAACCCCAACGACCCGATGCGTCAGTTTTTTGGCGAAGATTTTTTCAGGTATTTCCAAGGACCAAATCCGTATCAAAATCAACCGAAAGTTGCCACAGGAAGCGGTGTAATAGTTAGTGAAGATGGCTACATTGTTACCAATAACCATGTGGTAGAAAATGCAAACGAAATTGATGTTACGTTGCACAATAACAAAACTTTCAAGGCAAAAGTAATCGGGCGCGATGCCGATACAGATTTGGCGTTGGTAAAAATTGAAGGTGAAAAATTTCCTTCGGTAAATTTTGCCAACAGCGACAGTGTAATGATTGGCGAATGGGTGATGGCGGTAGGCAATCCGTTTAATCTGGCATCAACGGTTACTGCGGGCATTGTTTCTGCAAAAGCGCGAAGTATCAATATTTTAGGTCATGGTCAGGCTTCAAAAGGCTCGGCAATTGAATCGTTTATTCAAACAGATGCAGCGGTTAATCCCGGCAACAGCGGTGGCGCTTTGGTGAACATCGGTGGCGAGTTAATCGGCATCAACACAGCCATTGCATCGCCTACAGGAAGCTATGCCGGATACTCATTTGCAGTGCCCTCTAACATTGTGCGCAAAGTAATTTTCGACCTGCAAAAATTCGGTGTTACCCAACGCGGATTTTTGGGTGTGCAAATTCGCGCAGTTGATAATGAATTGGCAAACAAAGCAGGCTTGGATAAACCAATGGGTGTGTATGTTGAACAGATAAATGAAGGCAGCGCAGGTAAAGATGCAGGCTTGCAATCAAAAGACATTATCACCAAAATAAATGGAGTGAATGTAAACAGCGCACCTGAGTTGCAGGAGCAGGTAGCCAACTACCGCCCGGGCGATAAAATCAGTGTAGAATATTTGCGCGATGGAAAATTGGCTAAGACAACTGTTGTTTTGAAAAACAAATACAACACCACAGCAACCGTGGATAGCAACAGAGATATTCTGGGCGCTTTGGGCTTAGATATTGAAGAGCTTTCTGCTAAAGAAAAAGCGCAGTTGGGCGTGGAAAGCGGAGTGAAAGTAACCAACATCAAACCCGGAAAAATTGCTGAATTTACCGATATTAAAAAAGGGTTTGTAATCACTCAAATTGACGACCAACCCGTGAATAATGTGAATGATTTTTTGAATGTTCTAAAATCCAAAAACGGCAAAGTAATGGTGGAAGGAATTTATCCTAACAAGCCGATGAGTTACTTGTATGCGTTTAAGATGTAGAAGAGATTTCTAACGAAAAAGAGAGATGGTTTTCCATCTCTCTTTTTTATTGAATTACAAGCAATGTATCAGAGATTCAAACATTTGCTATTATTATGAGTTCAACGGTTACTCTTAACAAATGCTAATGTTTTAACAACTCACGCAACCATTACTATGTTTATATTGTCAATTTAACAAAACAATATCGCAATCATGGCTAATAAAAAGAAAATCCTGTTGGTTGAAGACGACCTGAATCTTGGCAACTTATTGCAAGACTCTCTTGAAATCAAAAATTTTGACGTAACGCTGAAGCGCAATGGCGAAGACGGCTTGAGTGAATTTAAAGCCGAAAAATACGACATGTGCATTTTTGATGTGATGATGCCGAAGAAAGACGGCTTCACACTTGCAAAAGATGTGCGCAGGCTCAATTCGCAAGTGCCGATTATTTTCCTTACAGCAAAGGCATTGAAAGAAGATACAATCGAAGGCTTGAAAATCGGTGCAGACGATTACATGACCAAACCTTTTAGCATGGAGGAATTAACGTTGCGCATGGAAAATATTTTCAAACGTTTGCCAATGGCTGATACCATTGATCAAGAAGATTTTAAAATCGGCAAATTCGATTTCAACAATGCAACAAGAGTTTTGAGCATTGGCAGCGAAACACAAAAATTAACTACCAAAGAATCGGAATTATTAAAAATGCTGGCGCTGAATTTAGACCGCGTTTTAGAGCGCGAAATAGCTTTAAATTCAGTGTGGGGAACCGATTCGTACTTTGCAGGCAGAAGCATGGATGTGTACATCGCTAAACTTCGTAAATACTTAAAAGCCGATCCAAACGTTGAAATACTGAACATTCACGGAACAGGCTTTAAACTGTTGGTGAAAAAATAAGCCCCAAACCCCGAAGGGGCTTTAAACCTCCCCTTTGGGGAGGCAGGAGGGGCTTTTAAAATCTATTTAATATGCCAATACAAATTCTTTGGGCAGACGATGAAATTGACTTGCTCAAACCGACCATTCTCTACCTGAAAGAAAAAGGTTATGACGTTACGCCTGTTACCAACGGCAAAGATGCGATTGACAAGGTAGAAACACAGCGATTCGATGTTGTCTTTTTAGATGAAAGTATGCCCGGCCTCACCGGCTTGGAAACACTGATGCGTATAAAAGAAAAACACACCCACCTACCTTGTGTAATGATTACAAAAAACGAGGAAGAAAACCTAATGGAAGAAGCCATAGGCTCGCAAATTTCCGACTACCTGATTAAACCCGTAAAGCCACAACAATTACTTTCTACACTAAAAAAAGTGATTGACAGCAGCCGCTTGGTTACAGAAAAAACCTCCTCGAATTACCAAAAGGAGTTTCAAAGTTTATTCATGAAAATGCAAGACAATCTTGACTTTAATGAATGGGCGGAGTTGTACAAAAAATTGGTTTATTGGGAAATGGAATTAGACAATTCTAATGCCGAGCAAATGCAAGAAATTTTCAGTTCGCAAAAAGAAGAAGCCAACCGTGAATTCAATAAATTCATAATAAAAAATTACAAAAACTGGATAAAGGCCGAACCCGGAAAAGATGCTCCGGTAATGAGCCACACACTTTTAAAAAACAAACTTTTCAATCTTTTAAAAGATGAAAAGCCTACTTTTCTTTTGTTGATTGACAATCTGCGCTACGACCAATGGAAAGCCATTCAACCGGCAATTACCAATCTATTTCGCATCGAAGAAGAATCAACGTTTTACAGCATTCTACCTACCGTTACACAATATTCGCGCAACGCTATTTTTGCCGGCATGATGCCGCTGGATATTCAAAAAAAATATCCCGACATGTGGCGAATGGACGATGACGAAGAAGGCAAGAACCTACACGAAGGCGATTTTCTTTCGGGCTTATTGAAAAGCACATTTCGCGAAGAAGTAAAACATCAGTATGTAAAAATCACCAACCACCACAATGGCGAATTGCTGGAAAGCAACATATTGAACTACATGAACAATAAGCTTACGGTAATAGTTTACAACTTTGTTGATATGCTAAGCCACGCCCGCACCGAAATGGAAGTATTGAAGGAACTGGCCGGTGATGAAGCCGCATACCGCTCGCTTGCCGTAAGCTGGTTCGAGCATTCATCGTTGCATAATGCACTAAAAAAACTTGCCGATAAAAACATCAACTTGCTGATAACAACAGACCACGGCACGGTGCGCGTAAACCGACCAAGCAAATGTGTTGGCGACAGGCAAACCACAACAAACATCCGTTACAAATCGGGCAAAAATTTAGCCTACGAAGAAAAAGATGTTTTTGCCGTAAAAAATCCCGATGAAATAATGTTGCCAAAAGGCAATTTAACTTCGTCATACATTTTTGCCAAAGAGCAGAACTACTTGGTTTACGCCAATAACTACAACCAGTTTGCAAACATGTATCGCAACACTTTTCAGCATGGAGGCATTTCGTTAGAGGAAGTTATTGTTCCAGTTGTTACTTTGCGCAGCAAATAATTTACAGAAAACTCTTATGGTTGAAATTTATACTGATGGCGCTGCACGAGGCAACCCGGGGCCTGGCGGCTATGGTGTGGTCCTAAAATTCGGCAAGCACGAAAAAGAATTATCAAAGGGGTTTCGACACACTACCAACAACCGCATGGAACTTTTAGCCGTTATTGATGGGTTAAAAGCGCTCACGCGCAACGGCTTAGATGTGCTGGTAACTTCCGACTCGAAATATGTAGTAGATTCTGTAAATCTGAGCTGGGTGTTTGGCTGGGAAAAAAAAGGCTTTGCAAAAAAAAAGAACCCCGATTTATGGCGCGATTTTTTGGTGGAATACAGAAAACATAATGTAAAGTTCAAATGGATAAAAGGACACAACCTTCACCCTTACAACGAACGCTGCGATGTACTTGCCACAACAGCCGCGGCAGGCAAAAATCTTTTTATTGATGAATATTTTGAGCGTTCGCAGAAAGAGGAGTCTTTTTTTGACTGAATAAATTATAGACTACTTGCTAACTTTAATAAGCATATACCGTATAATTGCAATAATAAAACACCTCGTTACGAAGTATGGAATTATTAAGAAACTCAAAAGATAAACCTCGCATCCTTTTGGTTGAGGACAACCCTGGCGATATACGCCTAACACAGGAAGCCTTCAAAGAAAGTTCGCTCGACATCCAAATGGATGTTGTAACCGATGGCGAAATGGCTTTAGACTTTTTGTTTAAAAAAGGTAGATATTCCGATGCAATAAAACCAGATGTGGTGTTGCTGGATTTAAACTTACCCAAGAAAAACGGCATTGAAGTTCTAAAGGAAGTAAAAGTAGATGAAGCCTTAAAACGAATACCGGTTATTGTGCTTACCACTTCCGATGCCGACCATGATATTTCAAAAGCCTACGGCCTTCATGCCAATTGCTACATCCTAAAACCCGTTGATTTCGATGACTTCGCAAAAGTTATCCGATTAATTGAATCCTTTTGGTTTAACGCAGTGCAGTTAGTGCACGATTAGATAAATTTATAATGCAAGAAAACGCTCTAAAAGTCCTGCTGATTGAAGATAATCCGGGCGATGCTTTTTTGATGAAATTCTATTTGGGCGAATCTACCGCACCATTGTTTGAAACACTTCATGCAGAAACAATCAAACAAGCCTATGAGCTTTTGGCACAAAACACATTTGATATTATTCTGCAAGATTTGAACCTGCCCGATAGTCATGGCATTGATTCAATAAAAAATTTGTTGGAAAAATTTCCCGGTAATTTAGTGCTGGTGCTAACAGGTTTAACTGATGAAGAAGTTGGGTTAGAAACAGTTCGCTACGGAGCACAAGACTTTTTGGTAAAAGGAAGGTTTGATGGCAAAGCACTGATTTCATCGGTAATGTTTGCCTACGAAAGGTTTAAGCTCAATAAACAAATTGATAAGTACGAAGAAGAAATTGGCGAACGCAAAACCCGGTTCGACAACCTGCAAAAACTAATGAATGTGGGGTATTTGGAAATAAATAAATTGGAGGACAAAGTATTTTTTTCTACCAACGGAAAACGCATATTAGGCTTAGATATAAAAGGAAACTTTTTCAATACCGAAACATTTGCAAGCCTGTTTAGCAACAAAACAGAAGTGCTTGCAGCTATTGATGCAAACGCTGCTTCGTTTGAACTGATAAGCCCAGCAGGAACAAAAGCTACTATATCGGCAAGTGAAAGCGAAGGCAAACTTTTGGGTGTATTACGAGCATAATAACGAATGTGGTTACCATTGATTTTTCGGCAGAAACACACCAACAAATTCAGCAAAGAGCCGAATCTATTTTAAGCAACAGCAACCTACCCGAGTGGGAGCGCGACTTGTGGACTTTTGTTCAATTGTTTTTGAATCCTAATATCAATGTTTTTCCAATTTTTACTTCCGGCTCTACAGGCAAGCCAAAACAAATCAACCACAGTCGCGAACAACTTATTTTAAGTGCAAAAGCAAGCATTGCTTTTTTTAACCTTACCGAAGGTGATTCCGCTTTATTGGCACTTCCTGTAAAATATATTGGCGGTAGAATGATGATTGTTCGCAGCATTATAGCAAAGCTGAAACTATGCTACATTCCGGTTTCTGCCAATCCATTGTTAGCAACAACTATCGAAGACAAATTTGATTTTGCAGCATTCACACCAATGCAATTTGCTACAATATTAAATGATACCGTTACACAAAAAATGGCAGCAAATATTGCTACAATAATTATAGGTGGTGGCGAAGTTTCAAACACGCTTCAGTTAAAAATTACTCAACTTAAAAATGCGGTTTACCATACTTATGGCATGACCGAAACTGCCAGCCATGTAGCAGTAAAAAAACTTAATGGCATTGATGCTTCCGAAAACTTTAGCGCTTTGCCTAATGTTACTTTTGCTTTAGATGCAAGAAATTGTTTGGTAGTTAATGCCCCATTATTCAACAATGATTCATTCATAACAAATGATGTTGTGGAATTATTATCTCCTGTATCATTCGTATGGAAAGGGCGATTTGACAATGTGATAAACACAGGTGGCGTTAAAGTTCCTAGAGAAACAATAGAACAAAAACTACACGATGTAATAAAATCAAGATTTTTCTTGATTGCTGAAAAAGATGAAACATTAGGCGAGCGCGTTGTGTTGGCTATTGAATCTCAAGCTTTTACTACACAGCAACTACAGCAGCTTATCGAAAATCTTGAATCGCACCTTGATAAACATACACGTCCAAAACAACTTTTATTTGTTAGCAGGTTTGCCGAAACCGAGTCGGGTAAAATACTGCGAACCGAAAGCCTAAAACTTGAAACTAAACGAGTGGTGTTGTAACCAAAATTATGCCAATGCTTTTCTAACAGCCTCGGCAGCTTCTTTTAATTGAATTGCGGGAACTACTTTCAAGCCGCTTTCATCAATCAGTTTTTTTGCTTCTACTGCATTTGTTCCTTGCAAGCGCACAATTATTGGCACCGGAATATTTCCAATAGAACGATAAGCATCAACAATACCTTGCGCAACTCTATCGCAACGCACAATACCGCCAAAAATGTTAACTAAAATGGCTTTCACTTTAGGGTCTTTTAAAATAATGCGGAATGCTTTTTCAACGCGCTCTGCATTTGCAGTACCACCCACATCCAAAAAGTTTGCAGGTTCGCCACCGTTCAATTTTATCATATCCATAGTAGCCATTGCCAAGCCTGCACCGTTTACCATGCAACCAACGTTACCATCTAATTGCACATAGTTCAAATCAGCATTTGTTGCTTCCACTTCCGTTGGGTCTTCTTCGTTCAAATCGCGCAAAGCAGCCAAATCTGCATGGCGATAAAGTGCATTATCATCCAACGAAATTTTTCCATCAACAGCAATAATTTTATTATCGGAAGTTTTCAAGCATGGATTGATTTCAACCATTGCGGCATCAGCACTTACATAAGTGTTGTACAAAGAGCGTACAAACTTCACCATCTCTTTAAAAGCAACTCCACTTAAACCAAGATTAAATGCAATTTTCCTGCATTGAAAATCTTGCAAACCTACTGCCGGATCTACCCATTCTTTATGCACTAACTCAGGTGTCTTTTCTGCTACCTCTTCAATATCCATACCGCCCTCGGTGCTATAAATAAAAGCATTTCTACCCGTGCCTCTATCAAGCAAAATAGAAATGTAAAATTCTTTCGGTTCGCTTTCGCCAGGGTAATAAACATCTTGAGCAATCAAAACTTTATTCACCAATTTGCCCGCCTCACCGGTTTGCTTTGTTACCAACACGCCACCTAAAATATTGGTAGCAATTTGTTGCACCTGGTCTAAATTTTTTGCCAATGCCACACCGCGTTGTTCGGTTCCGCGAATAGTGCCTTTACCCCTTCCCCCTGCATGTATTTGGCTTTTTACCACCACCCACTTGCTGTTATATTTTTCATCTAAGGTTTTTGCTGCCGCTACTGCCTGCTCGGCAGTTTCGGCTACTATGCCTTCTTGAATGTTTGCTCCGTTTTTCTTTAAAAGTTCTTTTGCTTGATACTCGTGAAGATTCATCTCTTGCCTTATTTTTTATGTCGAGCGAAAATAGACGAATGCACCGCAAATACAAATTAGACTTCTCTGCAAACTCAAGTTTTTAAAAAAAAATTCTTCTGTCGCCTTATACTTTGGGGTAAACAGAGTGGTTCAAAGTTTATTAAAATCAGGAAGGCATCCAAATTTTGGATGCCTTGCCGCTTTTTGTGTTTTGTTCTGTCA
>CAZYXR010000073.1:8518-15029 GCA_964650845.1 uncultured Chitinophagaceae bacterium | reverse complement strand
CATGATTTCGGGAGCAATAATAGCATCGAACTATGGGTTAAACGCTCGGCTTGCCAGTTTATTGGTTGGCATTGGCATCCCGCTTTCATTCATTACTGCGGCAGGGTGGAATTTCGTTTCTAATATCCAATAATGTTTTAGCCAAACAGGGTACTCGACAGGTATCTGTCGCCTCTATCGCAAATAATGGCTACTACAACGCCAGCTTCAATTTCGGCTGCAATTTTTGCAGCAATATGCACTGCTCCGCCACTACTCATACCACAAAAAACTCCTTCTTCTTTTGCCAGCCTCCGTGTCATAGTTACTGCGTCTGCTTCCGACACATCTACAACTTTATCTACTCGGTGAGGTTCAAATATTTTAGGCAAGTAATCTTTCGACCATCTTCTAATTCCCGGAATGCGCGAGCCATCGGTGGGTTGCGCTCCAATAATTTGTATGTTGCTGTTTTTTTCTTTTAAAAATCTCGATACTCCCATTATGGTTCCGGTGGTACCCATAGATGATACAAAGTGTGTTATGGCTTCATCGGTATCTTTCCATATTTCGGGCCCTGTGCTGCGATAATGCGCTCCGTAGTTATCGGGATTTGCAAATTGGTTGAGCATTAAATATCCGCCTTTGGCAACCTGTGCATGTGCATAGTCAATTGCTTCTTCCATAGAGCCTGCTGCGGAAGTTAATACAACTTTAGCTCCATATGCTTCCATCGTTAGCACTCGCTCGCGAGTAGAGTTTTCGGGCATCACCAATTCAATTTCTACATTGCACAAGCGAGCAATCATGGCTAAGGCGATTCCGGTATTGCCACTGGTGGCTTCAATCAATTTGATGCCGGGTTTTATTTCTCCGCGCTCTAATGCGCCTTTAATCATACCATAAGCTGCGCGGTCTTTCACGCTTCCGCCAGGGTTGTCGCCTTCTAACTTTCCAAATAACTTAACCTTTGGGTTAGTGTTTATTTTCTTTAATTCTACTAAAGGCGTATTGCCTACCAAATCGAGTATTGTTGCCATTAACTGCAATTATATTCAATAAAATAAATACCTGCTGCATACATGCAATGCAGTAGGAAACAATAACAATTAAATGAAGCTAAAAGCTACTAATACGCTCTTGCAAACACCACTCTTTCTTTAGAGGGTTTGCCGCTGAACACACACACACCATCTTCTTGCTTGTTGTGCAATGGAATGCAACGGATTGTAGCTTTTGTAAGTTCTTTTATTTTCTCTTCTGTTTCGGAAGTTCCATCCCAATGTGCGCTTAAAAAGCCTGTTTTATTTTCGATAGCTTCTTGAAACTCGGTCCATGAATTCACCTCGTGAATATTTGTATCGCGGAATGTTTTTGCTTTGTTGTAAATGTTTGCTTGTATATCGCTCAGCAAAGTTTCTATGTAGTTTGCAATGCCCTCAAAACTTTGCGAAGATTTTTCTTTTGTATCGCGCCTTGCCACTTCTACCGTGCCATTTTCTAAATCGCGCATGCCCATTGCCAAGCGCACCGGAACACCGCGCAACTCATATTCGGCAAACTTAAATCCGGGGCGCTTAGTTTCATCATCATCAAATTTTACACTAATGCCTTTGGCTTTTAGCTCTTTTAGTAGCGGCTCCACTTTTTCAAATATCTTTTTAATGTCGTCTTCACTTTTAAAAATGGGTACAATAACCACTTGCAATGGCGCAAGTTTTGGAGGCAACACCAAGCCATCGTCATCGCTGTGCGCCATTATCAATGCTCCAATCAATCGGGTTGATACACCCCATGATGTAGCCCATACAAACTCTTGTTTTCCTTCTTTATTTAAAAACTGTACATCAAATGCTTTTGCAAAATTTTGACCCAAAAAGTGCGAAGTGCCTGCTTGCAGGGCTTGCCCATCTTGCATCATTGCTTCTATACAATAGGTATCTAATGCACCGGCAAATCGTTCGTTGGCAGTTTTCTTTCCTTTTATTACCGGCAATGCCATAAACTCTTCGGCAAATTTTGCATACACATGCAGCATTCGCTCTGTTTCTTCAATAGCCTCTTGTGGTGTGCTGTGTGCGGTGTGTCCTTCTTGCCACAAAAATTCTGCTGTTCTCAAAAAAAGCCTTGTGCGCATTTCCCAGCGCACAACATTTGCCCATTGGTTGATGAGTATAGGTAAATCGCGGTAGCTTTGAATCCAATTTTTGTAAGAGTTCCAAATAATAGTTTCGGAAGTAGGGCGCACAATCAACTCTTCTTCGAGCTTTGCATCTGGATCCACAATTACACCTTTTCCATTAGGGTCATTTATTAAACGGTAATGAGTTACCACAGCACATTCTTTGGCAAACCCCTCTATATGCGAAGCTTCTTTACTCAAAAAACTTTTAGGAATAAACAATGGAAAGTATGCATTAACGTGGCCTGTTTCTTTAAACATACCATCTAAAGCAGCTTGCATTTTCTCCCAAATGGCATAACCGTATGGCTTAATCACCATACAGCCGCGCACAGCACTATAATCTGCCAGGCCACCTTTTATTACCAAATCATTGTACCATTGCGAGTAATCTTGTTCGCGGGTTGAAATATCTTTTGCCATTGTGTTTGAATGCTAAAATGAGCTGCAATTTTATATTATTCCCCACGCATAGCAATTATGATTGGGCAAAATAATTCCTAACATCTTTTAAAGATGTTTTTGTTCGGCATAAACAATAAGCGTTTTTAGGGTCGTGGAATAGCGTTGTAAATATTGCAGAAGCGTTTTTAGGGTCGTGGAATGGCGTTGTAAGTTTTGCAGAGGCATACACCCGGCACCGCAAACAAATTATTTTCATTAACCGGCACAAGTAAATAATCATTTACTTTTTGCATTTTTTCTTAGCTATATTTTTCTAAACTTGCAGATATGCTTAACCAAAGCCTGCAACAAAAATTACTTCAAAAACTAAGCCCACAGCAAATATTGCTGATGAAGCTGTTGCAACTGCCCATAACACAATTTGAACAGCGCATAAAAGAAGAGTTAGAGGTAAATCCGGCATTGGAGGAAGGCAATGAAGATCGCGATTTTGAAGAAGTTTCAACAGATGCTACCGAAACCGATTTTACCAAAAGCGAAGATGGCGATGAAGCATCCGATGATAACGAAAGCATAGACGAGCCATCGCACGAAGACGATGTTGATATAACAGAGTTTTTTGATGAGGATGATGAAGGAATTGCAGATTATAAACTGCGCGACCCAAGCGAATTTGCCGACCCCGATGATGAGAACAAAACCATTCCGGTGGCTGTAACCCGCAGTTTTCACGATTATTTGGAAGAGCAAATTGGACTGCTTAGTTTATCGGATAAAGAATATCAAATAGCACTTCATTTAATTGGAAGTATTGAAGATGATGGCTACTTGCGCAGAGACCTTGAAGCAATTGAAGATGATTTAGCTTTTTCGCAAAACATTGTAACTACTAAGGAAGAAGTGCGACATGTGCTTGACATTGTGCAGCAGCTCGACCCGCCCGGCATTGGCGCGCAAACCCTCAGCGAGTGCTTGTTGATTCAGTTATACAGAAAAGAAAACACTACAAATGCAACAGAAATTGCCATAAAAATTCTGAAAGACCACTTTGACTTGTTTGTAAAAAAGCACTACGAAAAATTAGAAAAAGTATTGGATATAAATGCCGAAACACTCAAAAGTGCCTTAGAAGAAATAATACAACTTAACCCACGGCCGGGCAATGCCATTTCAGAAAGTGCTTCATTGGAACACTACATTATTCCCGATTTTATTTTGATAAACAACAGCGGTGAACTTTCTGTTATGTTAAATGCGCGAAATGCCCCCGAATTGCGCATTAGCAATAGCTTTCGCGAAATGATGCGCGATTATAAAAACATTGATAAGCGAAGCAAAAACCAACGCGAAGCATTGCAATTTGTGAAACAAAAAATTGACTCGGCTAAATGGTTTATTGACGCAATAAAGCAAAGGCAACACACACTACTTTCTACCATGAATGCAATTTTGCATTTGCAATACGAATATTTGCTTTCGGGCGATGAAACGCGCCTTAGACCCATGATATTGAAAGATGTAGCCGAGTTAACGCAATTAGATATTTCAACAATTTCGAGAGTTTCGAACAGTAAATTTTTACAAACCGAATTTGGAACTTTTCCTTTAAAATTCTTTTTCAGCGAAGCTATTACAACCGATTCGGGCGAAGAGGTAAGCACCAGAGAGGTTAAAAAAATTCTTTCCGACATTATTCAAGCCGAAGATAAAAGCAACCCAGTTTCGGATCAAGAACTTACCGATGCTTTGAGAGATAAAGGTTACAACATTGCCCGCAGAACCGTAGCCAAGTACCGCGAACAGTTCAATATTCCAATTGCGCGAATGCGGAAACAACTGTAACAGCAACATTATTGTTGAAAGACTTAGTTTATCGCAAATCTCTCTATCATTGTTGCACAAATTATTGAATGCAATCGGTATTAATTCTTTTCAAAGTTTTTGCGCAAAGTCTTCGCCTTTCGTTTGAAGAGATTAAGGCATCGCGACTACGTTCATTTCTTTCGCTTTTAGGAATTTCTATTGGCGTATTGTGTATTGTAAGCGTTCGCACAGCGGTAAATTCATTAGAAAAAAACATTCAAGACAGCCTTTCTTCATTCGGCAACGAGGTTTTGTATGTGCAAAAATGGCCCTGGATTTGGTCCGATACTTACCCATGGTGGCGCTACTTTAACCGCCCAAGTGCAAACCCCCGCGAAATGGGGCACCTGAAAGAAAAACTGAATGGTGCCGATGCTTGTGCCATTGTATATTTTGCGGGCGGCAAAAACGTATCGGTGGGCGAAAGAGTTGCCGAACAAACCACTATTGTTGGCACTTCGTTCGACTACAACAAAATCAAAAATTTAGATTTTAAGCAAGGAAGATATTTTACGCAACAAGAAATTTCGAGTAGCGCACCGGTGGCTTTGATAGGTGCTAATGTGGCAGATTTATTGTTTCCGGGCTTTACTGAAATTGAAGGCCGGCAAATAAAAATTGAAGGCACAAAAGTTACCATCATTGGCTTACTGAAAAAAGAAGGTGATGATATTTTTGGATTTACATTAGATAATAATGTAGTAGTGCCCTATGGCGTAGTGGGCAATTTCTTAAACCTGTACAATGGCGAAAACGACCCGCTGCTGGCAGTAACACCCAAAAAAGGTAACACCATTGATGAACTAAAGTTTGAAGTGCGCGGTGCCATGCGCAGCATTCGCAGGTTGCCACCAAATATTGATGATGACTTTGCCGTAAATCAAGTAAGTGTGTTTTCGGAAGGTATAAAAGCACTGTTTGGTATTGTAAATATTGCAGGGCTTATTATTGGTTTGTTTGCAGTTATTGTGGGTGGTTTTGGCATAGCCAATATCATGTTTGTAAGCGTAAAAGAGCGCACCTACATTATTGGAATAAAAAAAGCGATTGGCGCAAAACAATTATACATTTTACTTGAATTTTTGCTCGAAGCCGTGTTGCTGTGCGTATTGGGCGGCATTGCAGGGCTGCTTGTTGTGGTTTCACTCTTCGGCATACTGCAATGGGTGATGACACATATTGTAGAATCCGACTTTAAGTTCTACATCACAATAGAAAACTTAGCAATTGGCATTGGCATTTCTGTGGTTACGGGAATTATTTCCGGCTTCATCCCTGCATGGAATGCTTCGCGAATGCGCCCCGTAGATGCAATAAGAAGTTAAAACCCAATACCGAATCTTAGGCCGGGAAAAACTAACGTTTGGCGCACCCTTACATCCACCACAATCGGGTTTCCATTTACATCATAAGAAACGTAGCTTTCATTATACCTCAAGTTTTGTGTTGAACCTCACTCCTATTCCGGCACCGCCCATTACACCACCACGAACATTTGAGTTATTGAAACCGCCATTATTGAATGGAAAACCGCCACCACCGAATCGCCAAGCATAGCCGGCTTCTACTGCATAAAATGGTGTAATTCTTGTTTTTAATATATCGCCCGAGAAATAAAGATACATTGGAAGGTAACTGCCTCTAAAGCCATCGCTGGTGCTTCTAAAAAATTCGGATGGCGAAGCCAGCACAAAATCTACGCCAACCCCAACACCCAATTGCGCAAACCTGTTGAATCTATATCCATTTACAATGCGCACACCACCTTGCACTGCCTCTATCAATAATTGCGATTGAAAAAAATAGCCGCGCTTTTTCCGTGGAAATTTTTGACGCAAAGAATCATTCTTTTGGTACTCATGCTTGCGCGCAAAATCGCGATTGCCAAAATCGGGGCGTGGTGCACGCGGTGCTTCTATCTTATCTTCTTTGGTAATCTTTTGCAAATCGGCAATGGCAACAGAAAAAACATTGCCACCTATCGTTTTTATCTTAATGCTTTCGCCCGGCACCTGCTCTACAATAATGCCTCTGTAAACATTACCATTCTTTAGATACACCACATCTTCCATCCCTTCTTGC
>CAZYXR010000073.1:2748-8508 GCA_964650845.1 uncultured Chitinophagaceae bacterium | reverse complement strand
TAAATACAAACATGGCGGCAAAAACAACTGTAATGAGTTTAAAATATTTCATCTGGTAGAAATTTATTTTTCGAATGCAATAACGTTCAAATGTAATTATTGTTGTACAAATGCCTACCTACCCAAAAAACTTAACCACTAATGTCAAAAAGCTGTTGAGTGTTTTTCTTTGCTTGCTTAAAAATCTTGCGCAACTTGCACGTCCGTTTCAATATGCTCAACTTGCCCAAAATAAAACTTACCGAGTGTCCGCGCGATGCTATGCAAGGAATAAAACAGTTTATTCCAACCGAAAAAAAGATTGCATACATCAATCAGTTGTTGAAAGTGGGTTATCACTGTATTGATTTCGGCAGTTTTGTTTCGCACGAAGTAATTCCACAAATGGCAGATACTGCAAAAGTGTTGAAAGGCCTGGAACTTACCGCCAACTCTACTCCTTTAATTGCAATTATTGCCAACGAGCGTGGAGCCGATGATGCTTGCCAATTTGATGAAATTAGATACTTGGGATTTCCTTTTTCGATAAGCGAAACTTTTCAAAAACGAAACACCAATTCAGATATTGAAGAGGCCGAAAAACGGGTTGCATACATTTCAAACTTGGCCACTAAGCATCGCAAAGAAGTTATTCTTTATGTTTCAATGGGCTTTGGCAATCCTTACAACGACCCATACAGTCCCGAAATAGTTGCCGAATGGGTTGAAAAACTTTCGGCATTGGGCATCAAGGTGTTTATGCTTAGCGACACGATTGGCGTTGCCAAACCCAAAATTATTTCATATCTATTCTCTACTTTAATAGCTGCTTATCCGGCATTGGAGTTTGGCGCACATTTTCATACAGCACCACACAACTGGAAAGAAAAGTTAGATGCTGCATTTCAAAGCGGATGCGTGCGATTTGATGCGGCAATTAAAGGTTTTGGCGGCTGCCCCATGGCTAAAGATGAATTGATAGGCAATATGCCTACCGAAAATCTTTTAAACTATTTTCATCATTACGACTTTGGCGAAAACTTTAGTTTGACTGAGTTTGAAAATGCTTTAAGAATGGCTGTAAATATTTTTCCAAACGAACATTAAGCTACCTCTTCTATTGCTTGCAAAATAATTGCACAAGCAGTGTCGATTACATTTTGTTCAATAGTAAGCGGTGGGGCAATGCGCAAACAGTTTGCAGCAAACAAAAACCAATCGGTAAACACACCCAATTCAATACAGCGGTCAATAACCCGTTTGTTTTGTTCGTAGCTTTCAAACTCTATTGCCATCAGCAAACCTTTTCTGCGAATAGATTTGATTGCCGGGTGAACGAGCAGCCTTTCAAAACATTTTCCTTTTTCTTCAACACCTGCTATCAGATTTTCATCAATCAAAACATTTAATGCCGCCTCGCCTGCAGCACAACAAACCGGATGCCCACCAAATGTTGTAATGTGCCCCAACACAGGGTTGTTTGTAAGCACATTCATTATATTTTTTGAAGAAATAAATGCACCCAAAGGCATTCCTCCGCCAAATGCTTTAGCCAGCAATAGAATATCGGGCACAATGCCGAAATGCTCAAATGCAAAAAGTTTACCCGTTCTACCCATTCCCGTTTGAATCTCATCCAATATCAACAGCGCACCTGTTTCGTTACATCTTTGGCGCAGGGCTTTCATAAACTCAATAGAAGGAACAGTAACGCCACTTTCAGCTTGAACTGCTTCAATTATTACACACGCGGTTTCATTAGTTATATTTTGCAATCCGTTTACATCACCAAAAAGCAACTCGCGTGTGTTGGGTAGCAATGGACGGTAACTTGCTTTAAAAAATTCATCGCCCATAACACTAAGTGCGCCATGCGTGCTACCGTGGTAGGCATTTTTAAAATGTACCAATTCGCTGCGCCCTGTATATCGCTTGGCAAGTTTCAACGCACCCTCGGTAGCTTCGGCACCCGAATTGGTAAAATAGATGTTTTGAAGTTGCGATGGTAAGTTATTAGCTAACAAATTTGCATAGCGAACCTGTGGCGACTGCACCACTTCGCCATACACCATTAAGTGCATGTGTAGCGCGGCTTGCTGCTGCACGGCTTCCACAACTTTTGAATGGCAGTGCCCAACATTGCAAACGCTGATACCGCTAATCAAATCAATAATTTTGTTGCCAGAAACATCAAACAAATACACGCCCTCTGCTTTTGAAATTTCTAACAACAATGGTGCTTCGCTGGTTTGGGCTACATTATTTAAAAATACTTGCCGTTGATTTAAGTGCATAAAATTTCAGTTTAAGTCTATCGCATCGCATTTCACAAAAGATGTGTAATGAATGCGTGAACAAAATTATTTATTCGCAACTTATTGTTTCAATCTTACATCTCATTTTAAAAAATTAAAACTTTAGGTGGTTTACGGCAAAGCTTCGCTTTATTATGTTCGTTATAGTGTATTGGGGCGTTGCCTGCGTTATACATTTACCACTTTCAATCCCTTGCTGTGGTTAATCACCATCATCCTTTTAATACTATTTTTCATCAACAACATTTCGTTATTTCTGTTTCGCTTGCTCGATGAAATTTTTTATCGAAAGTATCATGATGTTCAAATAAAATCTCCGGTATTCATTATAGCCAACCCACGCAGCGGCACTACATTTCTACACAGAATGATGAGCAAAGATGAAAAGAGGTTTACCTACATGAAATTTGCACACACACTTTTTTGTGCTGCTACTTTTGTGGATTTTACAAAATACGTAAAGCGTGCCGATGACTTTGTTGGCAGCCCAATAACAAAGCTGCTCAACAAAATGGATGAAAAACTTTATGCCGGGTGGGAAGATATTCATGAAATGGGATTCAATAAAGCCGAGGAAGACGAAGCGCTTTTTGCGCAAAGCATGATGAGCTCCGGCATCTTTGTATTGTTTCCGTTTTTCCATTTAGTGAAAAACAATTACATGCTCGATAATGAACCGCAACAAGTGCGTAACAACATGATGGACTTTTATGAAAGTTCGTTGAAGCGATTTGTGTATGCCCGCGACAAACACAAAACTTACCTTGCAAAAAATGTAAATAGCAGTGGCAGAATTCAAAGCATTCTTTCGCGTTTTCCCGATGCTAAAATCATTTTTATAGCCCGTAACCCATACAAGGCAGTACCTTCTATGGTTAGTATGTTTTCGGTTATGTATGGTTTTCATTCACCAGCCATGCCTAAAACTCATCCTACTTACAAGCAATGGGCAAATTGCAGCATAGATTTTTTTAAGCATTTCAACGATGTAAAAAAGACACTAAAACAATCGCAGTTTTACGCATTAAAATACGATACGCTAATAGCCCAGCCCAAAGAAACAGTGCTCGACATCTACAAACATTTTGATTGGGAAGTAAGCAAAGAATTTACCAACTCATTAGAACAAGAATCGCACCGAAACAAGGACTATAAATCGAGCCATAATTACTCGCTTGAAGAATATGGTATCAGCAAAAATGAAATTGCAGAACAGTTAGGCGAAGTAATTGCAGAATATGGCTTTCAGCCGATTTAACCAAGCACATCCCGTGTAGCCTCGCTATTGGTTCGGTAGCTTTCTAACATACCAAACATCTTTACCGAAAATGAAGAAGCCGCAGCATAAAAAAGCACTATTGGCATAAAACAGAACAACCCACGCTTAAATGAACTTTCCATCAACGATTGCAAAGTTGCCCCTTGTAAATTCTCATCAATCAATAAAAAAACTAAGGTGTACAACACCAACGAAACAAAAGCATAAACCGGAATCATCAACCAATCTTTTGTAAGATGTTTGTAGTTGGCAAAAACCAAAACAATGGGTAACAAAAACGCTACACCATACAAAAAATATCCCGGAGGGCTACCGCCCTGCTGCCCCAAACCAAGGTAAGCCCACAAATAAGCACTTACAAGTTTCAACTTTGCGGCTGTAATAACACTACCAGCCCCAAACCGCTCGGCTGCAGAAAGATGCAACGAAAACTTTACATACAAACTCCATGTGATAAACGGAATCAATACTGCGGCAGCATAAACAAACACCTTTTTCCATTCTTTATTTTGTATCGCAAACCAAAGCACTACCAAGCCACCAGCTGCGGCAAAAGGAATCAAATCTTGGCGAAGCCACAGCGACAATGCAATCATTATGCAGCTGAGTGTAAAATATGATTGCTCTTTTTCTTTCCACCAAATAAACAAACTTAACGATGCCCCGGTGATGTATGCCGCAGCAGGAATGTTGCTTAACAATAATGCAGCATGAGAATAAAACTCGGGCGACCATCCAAGTATTAAAGTAAAAAAAGAGGCACCAAATAATGTTGTATATCTACGCAATGCAAAAAAGAAAATAACAAGTGTGGCTATGTAAAAAAGCAGCGAAAGAATTTTGGGATTATTGCCGCCATACAAATAGCAATAGGCAATTGCCGATGGAAACAATGGCGGATAAATGCCCCCTGCGCCTTGCAAACCAACATCATAAAGCGACACATGAATTCGCCCTTCTAAAGCAAACCAAACTCCCAATTTATCGAATGTACCAATGGCATCGTGCTCGCTTGTAGGCCAATACATACCTTTTACCGCTATTAGATAAAACAAGCCAGCAAGGGTTGCAAGCAGTAGCATACTGCCAAGGTCGGGGCGAAGGAATTGCTCCTTTATTTTTTCAACTGTAGTCTTCAACCATTGCTCGTAGTTAAACTTCTTTACGGCATCAAAATCTGCAAGAATCACCACCAAGCCAAGATTGAAAACCGAAAGCAACGGCTGCGAAAATTGTATATTGAATACATCGCACAGCAACATCCAAAAACTTTGCAAGCCAATACCTGTAAGCAAAGAATAAGCAAGCATTTCGATGGGTTGAATACTAACACCCAACTTTTTCAGTATCAGCCAACCTGATAAAAACAATAGGATAATGCCAAAAAATATACTCATTACTTACTCGGCATTTTTATTAATTGGCAAAACAATTTCTTCTTCATTTTCAATGGGTCGATACTTCAGCTTTTCGTAACCCCAACCTTTTACAATGGCTACATGGGTTACTTTTTTATACAATTCGGGCAGTTTATCTTTTTCATCTTCGCCTACACACAGGCGCGGATAAATAAAATATGCAACCCACTCCGACTCGCCCAAAAATGTATGGCGCGTACCCCGCGTAACCGAGTTTGGCGGCAACAGTATCACTGCATTCTGCGGAGTACTATTGTTTATCAACTGCATATAGTAGTAGTTTTCAATTTTAAATGCTCGTTTTTCGTGCACAGTAAGTGGCGGCAAATTTTCGCTTCTGCGTTTGTCTTCAATCTTTTTCACCAAATTCAGGTTTTTAAAGCCGATTTCTTCTACCGCCCAGCGATAACCGGGAATCAAAAGATACAACAAACCTACAAGCATCAATGCAAGAATGGCAACTACAATATTTCGAGAGAGAAAATACATTTTTTGTGTAAATAGAAATCAAAGAGCAAGAAACAAAAAACAGGTACGTACAAAATGATTAACTGCACTTATGGGGAAGCCCGTATTCCAACATACTTGCAATTTACTATTGCTGATTTTTGACACTTAGTTGTTATTTAAAATTACCGCCCTCCTACTACGCTGCATATTGGGCAATTGCTCGATACATGACCGCGTGCGGGGCAGTGTTCGCGCCCAAAGAAAATAATTTGCAGATGAAGTTTGTTCCAAAGTGCTTTTGGGAAGATTTTTTTTGCAT
>CAZYXR010000073.1:0-2738 GCA_964650845.1 uncultured Chitinophagaceae bacterium | reverse complement strand
CTACGTTTTTACCACTTGTCAATTTCCATCTGTACATCAGTCGGTGAATGTGCGTATCTACCGGAAATGCAGGCACACCAAATGCTTGGCTCATTACCACACTTGCCGTTTTGTGCCCCACGCCCGGCAGAGCTTCCAATTCCTCAAAAGTTTGCGGCACTGCGCCACTGTGTTTCTCTAATATTATTTGCGATAGATTCCAAATTGCTTTGGCTTTTGTGGGCGAAAGTCCACAGGGTTTAATGATTTCGCGAATTTCTTCCACCGAAAGTTGTATCATTTTTTGAGGCGTATCTGCTTTTGCAAATAGAAAAGGTGTTACCTCATTCACGCGCTTATCGGTACACTGTGCAGAAAGCAACACGGCAATTAGCAATGTATAAGCATCGCTATGATTTAGTGGCACGGGTGTTTCTGGATATAAGGCTTCTAACTTCTCTACAATAAAATCTACCCGTTGCTTTTTTGTCATACCGCAAAGGTGCAGTTTTAGCACCAATTGCTTTTTTTAAAACTACCATGCTTCACACAGCAAAAAACACTCATCAGTCTTTTACTTCTTTCAATTGCTGCCATTTTTGGTTGTTCATATTTTCATCAAGATTGGGGTTGTAATCATGCTGCTGCGTGCTAATGTATTCGCCATCGTTGTTCATCCAATATTGATTGTAACCGCTTGAAACTTTGTATCGCTGCCCTGTGTTGGGATCCACCACATTGGTGCGTTCGGTTATGGCATCTATAAATTGCCCGTGTGCTTTATCGCTGGCGGCATTGCGCTCGCGCCAACCACTCATTATTGCATCGTTGATGGCATTGGTTTTGTTCACATGTGCCCGTTGGCTGGCTTCAAAGTTCACTTGATTTTGCGCCATTCGTTGGTTGTGTGCTGCCCAGCTTTTTCCAGCTTTTTCTGCCTCCATTCTATTGTATTCCATAATGGGTTCCAATGGATAGTGGGCATTTGCCAATGCAAACAGAAATTGCTTTTTTGCTAAATCAAAATGTTTGGGTTCGGCTTGTAAACTTGTGCACCAATAACTCCACATTTGAAGCTCGGCAGTGTTGCTGCCCGATAGGTGCATGAGTAAAAAAAATGGCGAGCCATCTGCCGCTTTCCATTCTGTGCCTATTGCCGTATTAAACGATTGCGATGGCACGGCTTTGAAGAGTTGATCGCTATACCACTTATCTACCTTTGCAACTTCGGGAATTTCGTAAGCTTTTACATACTGCAAACCTTGGCCATTTGCCCAAGGCATTAAATCCTGCTCAATTACCTGCTGCACCTCGGGCATTGCTCGCAATTGTTGCCCGCTTTGGTAATAGATTTGCTGCATATTGGGATCGCTTGTGTACATAAAACTTTGCGGCGAAAAATCGGTTAGTTTAATTCCGTTGGGGCCGGTAATAGACGGTTGCCCCCGACCCGCATTACTTACAAGTTTCCACGATTGCGGCAAGGGTATTTCGCAAAACACATTGCCTTTGGCATCCTTAAATTGTTTCATTTCCAATCTTTGCCAATCGCCCGAAGCGGCTTGAGCTTTTTCACCATTATTAAATGATGTGCTTGCTTCTTCCTCAAAATTAGCACCAGCCTCCTCTCCTACTGCTCTTTCTGTGTTACTATTGCTGTTGCAGGCATTTAACATCAATGAAAATGACAAAATGATAAAGTAAGTGCGCATATCTAATTTTTTACTTCTGTAAAATTGAACATTCTGTTTTAAAAGAAAAAGTAAAAAGTTACGCTATCAAAGCTAAAATGATGCATAGTATTAAAAACCGAAACTACTTATATTAGAATCATGAAATGGACAGCAGAACCACTTATTCATCAAAAAGAAGCTCGCATAGTATTGCGCTTCGACTACAACGCAGCAGCCAACGAGCGCGTGCGCAAACTTGTGGGTGCAAAGTGGAGTAATACATTAAAGGCTTGGCATGTGCCTGACACTTTGGAATATAGAATTCAATTTAACCTTCCGGCTATTTCAACTGGAAAATTAACGGCAGAAGCAGTTGAAAAAGTAGAGGAGTATAAACGTTGGCTGCGCAGCCGAAGGTATAGCGATAACACTGTAAAAGTTTATACCGATGCTTTGTTGAGTTTCTTAAAATTTTATTGGAGCAAACCCGTTGCTGCCATCAACAACGATGACATTATTAGATTCAACAATGAGTTCATTTTGGCAAATAAGCTATCTGCATCTTATCAAAACCAAATTGTAAATGCCATCAAATTGTTTTTTGGCAAAATAGAAAACAGCAAAATGGATGTTGAATTGGTTCACCGACCAAAACGCCCAAAACAACTACCAAATGTATTGAGTAAAGAAGAAGTAAAAATGATTTTGGAAGCACCTCGCAACATTAAGCACCGAACCATGTTGGCACTTATTTACAGTTGTGGCTTGCGCAGAAGTGAATTGCTAAACCTTAAACCCACAGATATTGACTCGAAAAGAAACTTGATTATTGTGCGTGCAGCCAAAGGAAAAAAAGACCGAATAGTGCCTCTTTCCGATAAAATATTACCCATGCTGCGCGATTATTATAAAACCTTTAAACCCAAAACATGGTTATTTGAAGGACAGTTTGCAAATGAACAATATAGCGAAAAAAGTTTGGCAAAAGTTCTTGACCTGGCGGTAGAAAAAGCAAATATCAAAAAGCCCGTAACACCACATTGGCTACGCCACAGCTATGCCACACATCTGCTCGAAGCCGGAACC
>CAZYXR010000072.1:0-15592 GCA_964650845.1 uncultured Chitinophagaceae bacterium | reverse complement strand
TGCTAACAATGTTCCTACCACATCTGGCAATATTGTTGAACAGTTTTGGAACGAAAAAAGCAAGTCTGCGGCTTCCAACAATCAATATCGCTTAGGAAGCAAACATTACTTTGCAAATTTCTACGCCACCACGGGTGTAGAGGTTAAAATATTACCAATGTTACTAATGAATGTTGGCGCCACTTATCAGCTAAACATTACTGGCACAGGCAAGCAAAACGCCCGCCCAATGTATTTTGGTGGCGAAGCGGGTTTGCGATATAGGTTTTAATCGGCCTTGTAAGATTTGTGCGCGGCTGTTGTTTTGTTAAGATATTTTCAAAGCAACTTAGCTCACCGCAACCACACAAAATAATTACTTTCGGAACGCAAAACGCAGACATTTATATGAAACATACTTTCCTTTCATTGGCTTTTCTTGTATCGGCTATTACTATTTTTTCGCAGCCAAATAGTGCTGGGCGTTCGGTTTTAGACCCTGCTTACGAACCATTTTATCATGGTGTGGCAAGTGGCGATCCTTTATCCGATAGAGTTATTTTGTGGACGCGCATTACCACCTCGGCTCTCACCGAAAATGTGATGTGGGAAATTGCTACCGATGTAAATTTTACCAATATTGTAAACAGCGGCTCTGTTACTACCGATGATAGCAAAGATTTTACTGTAAAAGTAGATGCAATGGGCTTGCAGGCAAACACTTGGTATTACTACCGTTTTAATGGGCAAGGAAAGTATTCGGTAACCGGCAGAACGCGCACCGCACCTGCTACTGGTGTTAGCAATTTGCGTTTTGCTGTATTAAGCTGTGCCAACTTGCCAAATGGTTTTTTTCATGTTTATAGAAACATTATAAACAGAAACGAAGTGGATGCCGTATTGCATCTTGGCGACTATCTATATGAGGGTAAAAAGGCATCGCTGGTGCCCAATGATTCTTCTCGCAACCATGAACCCGACAACGAAATTCTTACGCTCGCAGATTATCGTATGCGCCACTCGCAATACAAACTTGATGAAGACTTGCGCGAATGCCACCGCCAGTTTCCTTTTATATGCGTGTGGGACGACCACGAAACAGCCAACGATAGTTGGAAAGGCGGGGCGGGCAACCACACCCCCGGCACCGAAGGAAATTGGTACGACAGAAAAGGCTCTGGTATAAAAGCCTATTTTGAATGGATGCCGTTGCGTCCGGTTTCGCCTTCAAACGATACAAGCATTTATCGCACACTAAGTTTTGGTAGCCTTGCCGATGTAATTATGGTTGATACTCGCTTAGAAGGACGTGATGAGCAAGTGCCGGGTATTCTTGTGCCGCAAACTAATGCCACTTTGCAAGATAGCACCAGAACATTGTTTGGCGCACCACAATTGGCATGGTTCAATAATCAACTTAAAAATTCAACAGCTACATGGAAAATTGTAGGCAATCAAGTAATGGTTGCACCACTTACGGTTGGTGTTTCTGTTGTAAACCCCGACCAATGGGATGGCTACCCATTCGATAGAAAAAAAGTGTTCGATAACATCATGGGCAACAACATCAACAATGTAGTTTTTCTTACAGGAGATATTCATACTTCGTGGGCAAACGATGTGCCTTACGACCGCGGCATTTATAACGCAAGTACAGGTGCTGGCTCTGCGGCAGTAGAGTTTGTATGCGGCAGTGTAACCAGTGGTAACGATTTTAATGTAAGCTCGGGCATTATCCAGTCGAGCAATCCTCACATGAAATATATTGATTTGGTAAAGCGCGGTTACGTTCTGCTGGATATTACTGCCCAACGCACACAAGGCGATTGGATTCACGTATCGGATATTACACAAAAGCCTTTTACGGCAAGTGTTTCGGCATCGTGGGCTGTAAACTTGGGCGAAAGATTTTTGCGCTTAGCAGTATCGCCAATTGCTGCCCGCACAAATATGCCCAATCTTGTAGCAGCATTTACATCGGTAAGCAGTAACATAAAATCAGATATAGTTTCGTTGATGTGCTACCCCAATCCGTTTACAAAAGAAATTCAATTGCAGTATTATTTGTTTGAACCGGGCAACTCAACTGCTACCGTGTTTGACAAGAGAGGCAGAAAGGTTTTTGAACAACCATTGCCGGGCAGTTCCATTGGTTTACACGAAGCTAATTTACAATTAGACAAGCTGAACAAAGGCAATTACATAGTTCAAATTGTAACACCTAAAGGAACTATCGCGAAAGAAGTAATCAAGGTGCAGTAGTTTGGTTGTGCCATAAGTATTTAACCGCAAATATTTTTCCATGATAAAAAAGGCATTCAACTTTAAAAAATGGATTGATGAACATCGCCATCTTTTAAAACCACCGGTAATGAACCAGGTAGTGTATAAAGACAATGATGACTTTATTGTAATGGTAGTGGGCGGTCCCAATAAGCGCAAAGATTTTCATTACAATGAAACCGAGGAATTTTTCTATCAGTTAGAAGGAGATATTGTTGTAAAGATTGTAGAAGATGGAAAAATTGTGGACGTGCCAATTAACGAAGGCGATATTTTTTTGTTGCCTGCTCGTGTGCCACATTCGCCTCGCAGAACCGAGGGTAGTGTGGGCTTGGTAATGGAAATAAAGCGGCATCATGAAGTGTTAGATGCCTTTCAATGGTATTGCGAAAGTTGCAGCCATTTATTGTATGAAGAAAAATTATCTGTTCAAGATATTGTAAAAGACTTGCCCGTAGTGATGAACAAATTTTACGCTTCAACAGATTTGCGTACTTGCAATAAGTGCGGCTCTGTGATGGAAGTGCCCGAGTAATTATAAACTGGAGGTTCTTCCGCCATCTACTGGCACGTTGATACCGGTGATATAGGATGCCGCTGGCGAGCATAAAAATGCAACTGCTGCGGCAATCTCTTCAGGTTTTGCAAAACGTTTCATCGGTATTTCGCGCTTCATTTCTTCTTCTATTAAATTTTGTTCTACCGCATGGTTTTTTGCCTTGTTGTCAATAATAGTTTGCAGCCTTTCGGTGGATGTAGCGCCCGGTAAAACATTATTTACTGTAATGCCGAATTCTGCCAATTCATTCGCCATTGTTTTTGCCCAGTTTGCTACTGCAGCACGAATGGTGTTGCTTACGCCAAGGTTTGGCAACGGTTGTTTTACCGAAGTAGAAATGATGTTTACAATTCTGCCATAGCCCGATGTTTTCATACCATCGGCAAGCAAACCGGTAAGAAAATGGTTGCCCAAAAGATGTGCTTCAAAAGCACTTACAAACTCATCTTCTTTTGCTAAGGTTATTTTGCCCGATGGTGGACCTCCGGTATTGTTCACAAGAATGTGATATGTTTTTGCAGTTTTTTTAAGGTGGCGTTCCACGGCTGCTTTCATCTTCTCGGGTTGGCTGAAATCGGCAACCAAATAGTCGTGATTTTGCCCACTTTTACTGATAAAACTAAGGTCAATTAAGTTTTGCATCAAGGCGGTTTCGGTGCGCCCAACAAAAGTGATGTTGGCACCCAATTCTGCCAATGCAAATGCCGATGCTTTGCCGATGCCTTTGCTGCTGCCGCCCACAAAAGCGTTTTTTCCGGTGAGGTCTAAATTCATTTAGTCTTTATTTTCAAATTTATGCACTCGCAAGGTTTCAAAATATTGGCGGCTTTGCAAGAAGTGAAAAACATATTTTCTGTCAATATCTATTACGCGTTTGTACATATTGGATGCAAAACATCTCGGTTACTTTTTTTGGCAATAAGAAGTAAAACAATAGCAATTGCGTTTTCTACATTCGCACCATGAATTTGAAGAAAGATACTGTTTTCTATATTCTGCTTTTTAGTAGCATAGCATATACTTTGCTTTTGCTCCCAGCATCTTTTATGTCGTTGAACAGTCCATTTTTAATGAAGGGAGAAATTGGCGGCACCATCAGCGAATGGATAAATTTTATTTCCATAGTTAGTTTTCCGGCAGTAGTGCTTGCGGGTATTTTTGTTGGGTGGAGCAGCTATAATGGCGATAAGCTGCGCGTGGCATTGGCTTGCATTTCGATGCCTTTGGTAAATTTGTTTTTGTTTTTAGTTACTTGGTAGTATGTACGATTGCTCATTGCAATAAGTATAATTATGCTAATGAGTTCAATAACTCTGCAAATGATTTTGCTTGATTTTTTCTCGAAAATTTTTGATAGTTGTTGTTATAAGCTGCTGGTGATTGGCGTGCAAAATTTTGATAATGAAATTGCAGTTGAGCAAAAGCAGATGCTGTGTCGGTGAAGTCGCACATATCTTCTCTGCCGCATTCGGCAAGCAGTTTTGCAGCATCTCCTTGCAATGGACCAAAAGCGAGTATGGGTTTTTTAGTTGCCAGATATTCAAATATTTTTCCGGTGATGATGCGTTCATTATCGGGTACTGCAGGCACAACAAACAGCAATGCATCTGCATGGCACATCAATTGCACTGCTTCGCTGTGGGGCACAAAATCATTGTAGCTCACTACCCCATCTACACCCGTCTGCTTAATAAGTTGTTTTACGCCTTCATCTACTCTTCCGGTAAACTCAATTTTTAGTTTTGCTTTTTCTTCTTTCAGCAGTTTTTTCACTGCTTGCCAAAAACACGGAATTGCCTGCGATGCAAAAAGATTACCTACATATCGAATTGTAAAAACCGAATCTTCTTCCGCACCGTCAGTCGCAAAACTATCGGCTTCATCAAAGCCATTCCAAATCACTTCGATTCTTTTCGCTCTGCTTTGAAACTCTTTTTGCATAGACGGGCCAATAACCGCAATGCTATCAGCGCGTTTCAATACTTCGGTTTCCAAATGTAAATCTTGACGCTTTGCCCAATTGGTACGCGGCAAAAAAGTATTGGTAAAAATACTGGTCCACGGGTCGCGAAAGTCGGCAATCCATTTCACGCCAAACTGCTTTTGCAACATCATTCCAATCAGATGTGTGCTGTGTGGCGGCCCTGTGGTGATAACTGCTTCAATCTTTTTCGATTGAATGATTTTTGCGCCTTCACTAACGGCATACTTTACCCAGCCTTTTCGTGCATCGGGAATAAAAAAATTGGCACGAATAAACTCTGCTGTTTTTTGAAAAAATGATTTTTCGGAAGCATTGTCCAACATTGCTGTAGGCAACTGTTTTCCTTTTTTGCCGCGCAACAAATTGTAAATTTCAAACGGCTCAAATGTTTCTGTTTTGTGTACTTCTACTCTTGGGTCAATTTCTTTTTCCAACGATTCGTCAAGGTATGGATAGCTGCCATCCTTTACCGTAACAACTATTGGCAGCCAGCCGTTTTCGGGCAAATACTTTGTAAACTTCAACCATCGCTGCACCGCCACGCCTCCTGCCGGTGGAAAGTAATAAGTAAAAATGAGTACGTGTTTCAATGGCGTGCTATTAGAAAATTATTTCTTCGGCTTTGCAGCAGGTTTTGCATCTGCGGTTTGTTGCTGCTGCATTTCGCGCACATTCATACCCACTACCGCAAGCAAGAAAATGATAAGTAATGCAGAGCCGGCATAAGCAATTTTGTTACCTACTACAAATGCTTTGGGTTCTAAACGAAACTCCACCGTATGTTTTCCGGCAGAAAGTTCTAAGCCGCGCAGCACATAGTTTACACGCGCATATTCTGTTTGTTTGCCATCTACATAACACAACCAATCGGGATAATACACTTCTGAAAGCACTGCAAAATTTTTGCCCGTGCCATTGTACTCGTAGGTAATTTTGTTTGGCGAAAAAAATGTTTGTGCAATTGTGCTGCCTTCGGTATTGTATTCGGTTGAAGTAGTTATTGCCTTGAATCGTTCATCAACAATTGCAGTTTCGGAAGGCGAAAATGTAGCATCGCCAAGTGTGCTAATTTCTTCGTCAGCGTTTTTCACTACGCGAATATTTTTCACCAACCAGGCATTGCCCAAAGCTCCCGGATTGCGCTGTGCTTGTGGTTGCCCATCATTGCCTTTTTGTATTACATACTTGGTGTTCAGCATATTGATAACCTGCGGAGTACCTTTAGAAATATGCTCTTCAATTAAATCTTGATAGCGAATCAGTTTTGCTGCATGGTAGCCGCCAATATGATTATGATGGTAAGAAGTAATCGCATCGTTGAAAGGGTCGCGCGAAAGGTTGTAAACACGGTAGTTTACATCGGAATCGCGAAGAATTTCCGCATCGGCTTGTGTCATGGCAAATGCGGTTTCATAGTCAGTTTTTTCAACAAAATTTTCATCGTTTAAATATCGCTTTCCTACACTCCATCCATCCACCAACATCAATGCACCCAAGCTGCCTATCAGTAATATTTCCGATACTTTTTTCTGAACAAAGAACCACAACAAACCAAACGCTGCCGCAATAAAGAATAATGCTCTGAAGCCATCGCTACGCAACATATCTGCACGGTCTTGTTTTAGTGCCTCGGTAAGAAAGGTCAAGCCTTGTTCATTCATTTGCTTATCGCTTTCGGCATTGAAACCGAAAAACATACTTCCGAATACTCCAAACAACAAAGCGATGGCACCTGCAATACCTCCGGCAATCATCAATTGTTTTTTAGTTTTTTCTGCATCAATCTTCGATTTCAGCAATTCATTTAAACCTAAAAAACCAACTAATGGAAATAGCACCTGCGCTATCACCAATGCCATAGAAGGCGTGCGGAATTTATTGAAGAAAGGAAGTGTTTCAAATGCAATTTTGAAGAAAGGAGTGTTGTGCCCGAATGCTAGCAAAAATGAAATAACACTAAGCGCAACCGCCCACCACTTCAATGTGTTCTGCCATGCGAGCAAGGAAAACAAAAACAAGAAAACAACAATGGCACCAAAGTAAACCGGACCCGAAGTAAAAGGTTGATTGCCCCAATATGTAGGTGCCTGTTGAGCGTAAGAAAGCGGATATCCTTTTTGCTGCAGTGCCTTTCCAAAATTTGATTCCTCGCCAATATCTGTGCCGCTGCCGCCACCTTTTATATTTGGCAGCAAAACACTTAAGAATTCAAAATCGCTTGCACCATAACTCCAGCGCGAGGCATATTCAAAATCCAGGCCGCCATCTGTGCTTGCCTTTTTGCGCGTCAGTTCACTGCTGCCACCGCGAATAGTTTCTTTGCCATAATCGCGCGTCATCCACAGGTTAGCAATATTTGGCACCACGGCTAATGCTGCGGCAATCACTAACACACCTGTTGCTTTGGCAAAGTGCGGCAGGTTCTTTTGTATCACTGCATTTATCAATTCATACAAGCCAAGCAAACCCACCATTATCATCAGGTAATAAGTTACCTGTAAATGGTTGGCGGCAATGGCAAGCGAAAGTGAGAATGCTGTCAGCGCAGCACCCGCCAGAATATTTTTCCGATAAGCGAGTAACACACCTCCCAACACTGGTGCCATTAAAGCCATAGCCTGCACTTTGGTATTGTGTCCGGCTTCAATAGATATAAGCGTAAAAGAAGAAAGTCCGAAAGCCACCGCGCCTGCAATTGCCAGCCATTGGCTGACACCAAAGCACAGCAGCAAAACATAGAAGCCAATGAAATGCAAAAACACCAATGAACTCACATCAGGGAAAATGCTGTTTACTCCCATCATAAATTTTGATGTAAGGTTACCCGGATACACCAGAGAAATCTGCGCGGAAGGCATACCCGAGAATGTGCGGGGTGTCCAAAGCGCAGGGTCACCGGGATGTTTTTCATTCCAGTCTAAAATATCATGGCTCATGGCTTTCCACTGGATGATATCGCCTTGTCGCAAAATCATTCCCTGAAAGTTGGGCATGAAATAAATGAATGTGAGAGTCGCAAAAACTGCAATGGCAATAAAGTGCGGTGTGAAACGCTTCAGCATGAATTAGATTTGAATTTGGGCGAAAATAGATATTTCCACCATTCGCAATTCAATGAACAAATATTATCCGTGAATCTTGCTGTTACTTAATAAATCTAATTGTTGTGGATACTCCATTTTGTTTTGCCATCAAAAAGTATGCGCCCTTAGCTAGAATAGAAATATCAATCTTAGACAAGGTCTCCCCTAGCGTGATTTTATGACCCAATAGTACTATGCCTTGTGCATTAAAAATTTCAATTGTGGTAGGTTCATAGGTATCTTCCTTATCCATACTCACATTTATAAAATCATTTGCAGGGTTTGGATATACTACGAAGTCTTCTTTATCGTTTTGTTCTGTTACAGATGAGATAACGATACTTGAATCCCAACCCTGCAACGCATAATTTATAAGATAATAAGCCTGATTGTTGTACAAAATATTTATGTATCCTAATAGAACTTCAGATGAGTCCACCTCCTTTTTTATGGCAATGAAATAGCTTGTATCATTTTTTGAAAAATTATTACATCTGGTGTATGAATAGTAAACTGCTTTGAAGTAAAAAAAATAGACTGAAGTATCATTCCATTCTTCATTAGTTTGAGAAATGGTATCATTAAAATAAAATACTCTAGCTAAAGGCAACTCATTTTTGCCATTTGGATAATCATTGCAATTACCGTTTGCGGGAACTGACGTAGTATCCCACATAAAAGCAATTTTAAAATCACTATTGTTTGAACTCACATTAAATTCATTAATAGCACCAACTCCCACATTCACACCAGGTATTGAACTTGGCTTGGTTACTTCTATAGTTTTATAAGCCAATTCTATATCAAACCTACCATCATAATCGATATCTATAGAATCTAACTGAGAAATTTCTTTGGGAGGACTAAATTCTGTGAGTAACAGATTTGATTTACTGCCCGCAATCAAAGTATTTTGGGCATAACATGAATTGCTTACCCAACACAAAACCACCGACAAAAGAAAAACCGAACTGGCATCGCTTGATTTTGCCATATGATATATTTTAGTTTAACGAAAGTAAACCAATTACTCCATACTATATATACTTACTCCTGAGCAAGGAATTATTGAAATCATCAGACAAAAAGCAGCAGTAAATTCCTTTTAGTACTCTCTGTCAATTGTAATTTTCTCTACCGGATTTGCTGTCATTTCAGCATAATCTTTACGGTTACGCGCAATCTCTAAACCCATAAAAATTGCATTGCGCAATGAACCCGGAGATGCCACATCCTTACCTGCAATGTCGTAAGCCGTGCCATGGTCGGGCGAGGTGCGCACCACAGGCAAACCCGCAGTGTAGTTAACACCTGTATCAAAAGTCAAAGTTTTGAAAGGCACCAAGCCTTGGTCGTGATACATTGCCAGCACCGCATCAAAATGACGATAGTGATGTGAGCCAAAAAATCCATCGGCAGCAAAGGGACCCAACACAATCATGCCTTTGTCTTTAGCGCGATTTACTGCCGGAACAATAAAGTCTTTCTCTTCTTTACCCAACAAATTGTTGTCACCGGCATGAGGATTCAAGCCCAACACTGCAATGCGCGGCTTGTGAATCATAAAGTCCTGCTTTAAAGAATGATGTAAGGCTTCAATTTTTGCGTAAATTGTATTGATGTCAATTGCACCCGCAACATCTTTTATAGAAAGATGATTGGTAACTAAACCCACGCGCAATACTTCATCGCACAACATCATCATGCTTTGTGTTGCGCCAACCTCCGCAGCGATATATTCTGTTTGCCCTCTAAAATCGGGATGATGCACTGCAATAGTCTGTTTGTTTACAGGTGCGGTAACCAACACATCTATCGAGCCATCTTTTAAATGTTTAATTCCTGCATTCAAAGCAATCATAGCGCGCGTTCCGGCTTCTTCCGATGCTTCACCAATTTTTATTTGCGCCTGCTCTGCCCAGCAGTTGAACACATTCGGCAATTTCGGGTTCAACTTTTCTAACGAAGTAATTTCGTGCATCAGAAAGTTCTGAACCTTCAACAACTTTGCGTGATAACTCATCACGGGGCGCGAACCGAAAATCACATAATCGGCAAAGCGAAAAAGTCGCTCATCCGAAAGTGTTTTAATGATTACCTCGGGCCCTATGCCATTGTAATCTCCTATACTGATACCAACTACTGGTTTTTGTTCCATCACAAAAAATTAAACCTCAATAGGCTTTCAAAACCAGTGAGGTTTGTTGATTAATATTTTTTCAAAAACTCGAACAGCAAACGAATTCCCACCCCTGTCCCACCTGTGCCGTGGTGAATGCAGTGCCGGCAATGTCTAAATGCAACCACGGGTAGTCAGTAAATTTTTCTAAGAATTTCCCTGCAGTAATCATGCCTGCCATTTCACCGCCAATGTTCTTTTGGTCGGCAATGCTGCTGTTCAGCATTTTGCCATATTCCTCCCATAATGGAAATTCCCAAACCCTTTCAAAGGTTTCCAAGCCTGTTGCTTCAAACTTGTCTTTCACTTCTTTTTTTGCAGTGCCCATGTATGCCGAGGCGTGTGCGCCCAATGCACGCATTGCAGCTCCTGTTAATGTAGCTACATCTACTACCAACTCGGGTTTATATCGTTTTGCAAAATGTAAAGCATCGGCAAGAATCATGCGGCCTTCGGCATCGGTATTTAGCACTTCTACGGTACTGCCGTCCATCATATTTATTACATCACCGGGTGTGTATGCAGTTTCGCCAGGGCGATTATCGGTAGCTGGAACTAAAGCGATAATGTGTAATGGCAGTTTAGCTTTTGCTGCGGCATAAATAGTTGCCGTTACACAAGCTGCTCCTGCCATATCGCACTTCATTTGGTCCATCGAGTTGCCGGTTGGCTTCAAACTTAAACCACCTGTGTCATACACCACGCCTTTGCCCACCAAAACGATAGGTTGTTTGTTTTTGTGTTTTGCCGGTTTGTATTCTATTACCGAAAATGTAGGTGGGTCTTGGCTGCCTTTATTTACGGCAAGCAGTCCACCCATTTTCAGGCTTTCAATTTTCTTTTTGTCAAACACTTCTGCTTTGATGCCGGCTTCTTTTGCAATAGACTTGATTTCAGCACCTAATTGAACTGCCGTTAAAAAAGAAACTGGTTCGTTTACCAATGTCTTTGCACGATACACAGCATCTACTACGGTATTTAACTCGTCAACGGCTGCCTTGCTTAATGCAGTTTTATCAATCAAAATTTTCTTCAACGATTTCTCGTTTTTTTCTTTGGTGGCATATTTTAAAAAACTGTAATTGCTTAATGCCAAACCTTCTAAAAATGATTTTACAACCGAGGTAAGCCCTGTGGCATTTGCCACGGCAACGGTGTCTAATTTGTTGCCATTAACACTGCGAGAAATTTGGTATCCAAATTTGCGTGCCGACTCGTCAATTTGCCATTGCTCGCCTTTGCCTTCCATATTGATAACATATAGCACTTCGCTACCCGAATTCAACACAAAAGGATTTACTTTCTGTTTGAATTTTGCCTGTGCAGTTTTAGCCAATTCGGGAGAAACAATGTTTGAAATTGTTTTCCAGTCGGTTTTATCATTTACTAATAAAACAAGGTTGCTTGCCTTACTTACGTCATTGCTTTGTGTTATGATTGCGCTCATTGTATATTACGTTGTTATAAAAGTGGGGCGAAGATAGCAAACGGAGGTACATTTGACGAGTGAAGTGAAAATACTTGGTGTAGCATTTGCCAATACTGATAACAACATGAAAACTATGGGAGAAGAATTAAAAAAATCGCTTGGGCAACACTTTTTGACGGATGAAGCCGTGCAACTAAAAATTGCTGAGGCAATTGGCGATTTAAGCTTGTATGAAACAGTAATTGAGATTGGCCCCGGAAAAGGTGCGCTTACCCAGCATTTGCTGAAAAAATATCATAGCAATTTATGGTTGATAGAGTTGGATAATCGCTGGGCGGCATGGCTAAAATCGAATTTTGCAGCCAAGCATTTCGACCACGGCAAAAGAATTTTGAATGAAGATTTTATGAAGCTCGATATGTCAAAATTCAAAGCTCCGATACATGTTGTTGGCAATTTTCCATACAATATTTCATCGCAAATAGTTTTTAAAATTATTGATGAAAAAGAAACCGTGCAAGCACTCACCGGCATGTTTCAAAAAGAAGTTGCAAAGCGCATTGCTGCATTGCCCGGCAAGAAAGATTATGGTGTGGTAAGCGTATTGGCTCAGGCCAGTTACGATTGCGAGTATCTTTTTGATGTGCCCGCAGAGTGCTTTTCGCCACCACCCAAAGTGGTAAGCGGTGTGATAAGGATGCAGCGCCACAACCGCCCCTTGGGTTGCGATGAAAAACTTTTTAAAAATGTGGTAAAGCAGGCTTTTACCCAACGCAGGAAAACATTGCGCAACAGCATTAAGTCTTTTTTGCAGGGCAAAAATGTAGATGCAAAAATTTTAGATAAACGTCCAGAGCAGTTGAGTATTCAAGAGTTTAGTGAATTAGTAAATTTGCTTGCGTAAATGAAAGCAGTTTTAATTACCGAGCCTGTACACGAGTTGCTACCACAAGGTTTGCAATTGTTGGGTTTTAAAGTTGTTCACCTGCCCGATATTCAGCGCAATGAAGTATTAGCTATTATTCATGATTTTGAAGGCTTAATCATCAATAGTAAAATTGTTGCAGACAGCGAATTGCTGCATGTTGCTACCAAACTAAAATTTGTTGCGCGCTGCGGGTCGGGTAAAGAAGTGATAGATTTTAAATTAGCAGCATTGCGTGGCATAGCATGCATTACTTCGCCCGAGGGTAATAGGCAAGCTGTGGCCGAGCAAGCACTTGGTATGTTGTTGTGCATAATGAATAATGTGCAAAAGGCGCACAACGAAATTAAAGAAGGACACTGGATTCGCGAAGCGAATAGAGGAAATGAACTTTTTGGTAAAACAGTAGGCATTATTGGCTATGGAAACACAGGCGAGGCTTTTGCTAATGTTCTTGCGGGCTTTAATGTAAAAGTGCTGGCTTATGATAAATATAAGAAAGGGTTTGCACAGAATTACATTTGCGAAAGTGCCATAGAAATGCTTTTTGCAGAGGCTGATGTTGTTAGCCTACACCTTCCACTTACCGAGGAAACTAAACACTTTGCTAATGAAGAGTTTTTTAAAAGTTTTAGAAAAAAAATTTGGTTTTTGAACTTATCTCGTGGAGTGTGTGTAAACACTTCGTCTTTGCTTCAGGCAATTGCAGATGGGAAAGTAGAAGCTGCCGCATTGGATGTGTTGGAGAATGAAAAAATAAACACACTCAATGCAGAAGAGCAAGTATGGTTTAGGCGGCTTACTATCAACCAACAAATATTACTTACACCACACATTGCCGGGTGGACACACGAATCGAAAAGAAAAATAGCTGAAGTGCTGCTTGAAAAAATAAGCAGTATTTATTGAGCGGTAAGATTTTTGTACACTATTGCAGATGCCCCAGCAATTACATCATCCAGCACATCAAAACTTGTACCCCTTGTCATAACACAAACAAGGTATGGCCCAGTTGGTGCGTAAACAATGCCACAGTCGTGCAACTGTTTAATGTTATTGTCGGCAAAGCCTCTTTCGCCAAACTTATGTGCCACAACTATGCCATCAGGTACGCCTGCAACAAGTCCTTGTTTAAAATCTGCCGCTGCAAGAATTTCCAATGCTTTTTCAGACATTGTGCGGTTTAAATAGGTAGCATTGTAAAGCATTCTGAAAAATGATGCATAGTCTTTTACAGACATGATGTCCACTTGGTTTGTCATATCGGGTACCATTAATCCCACATCAACTAATGTGTTTTCAATGCTGTTTGGCGGCAGGTTTATCAATATCAGATTTTTGGCATCGTTATCCGAGTAGGCAATCATTTTATACATCAATTCCTCTACTGTATATGACTTTCCCATTTTAACCAACCCGGTGTCTAAAATATTTGGTTGCACATCGTCTAAATGTCTGTCGAACAAAAATTTCTTTTTAAGAAAAGAAGGGTCTGATTCTGCTTTTTTAAATGCAGCAAGCATCACCGGAACTTTTAGCAAACTAGCGGGCGAGTAATTGCTTGTGGCATCAATACCAAATGCAGGGCCGTTATTCAAATCGCGGTAATAGATGGATACATGCGAAGCTTTACCTTCTCCCTTAATATTTGAAATGTAGCTTTCGAGTTCGCCTTTCATTTGGGCAAATGCTTCATCGTTTGATGGAGAAAAATTATCGCATTCTAAAAGTGGGTTGATAAATTTGTACCCTCCCGAGCGCAATTCTGTTGCTTTTATTTCTGTAGTGGCATTTGCAGTTGCTGTATCTTTACTCTTTGTAAAATTACCCAAAAAAAATCCTGCTATTGCACCCACTACCAAGCCAACTGCTAACCAAACAAGGCTTGTTTTTTGCGATAAAAAACTCATGTTATTGTACTATGTAAAAACTGTTTTTGTGTTGCGAGGTATGCAATGTTATAGAAACGTTTGCTGATTCACAGAATATTATACCACAATTTTTTTTGAAATTCTTACACAGTGCAAGTTGCCTTATTGGGTGAATTTTTGCTTGGTTTGCAGCCAAACTCAATGCTGTATTCACTCTTGCATTTATTGTGGTTTTGGGGTTTTCTTTAAGTGGTCAAAATGTGTCATATTCTCCCCTACAAAATCTTACTGCTTCAAGAGTGCTTTCGGAACTGTGGCTACACATTGTAATTCAAAAAAACTTTAGAAGCAGATAACTCGATAAAATTTTCATTTACAAAACCGCTTTATTATTTAAGCAGTGGTGATTCGTTTATAAATAATACTGCTATATCGCGCTGAAAACTATTTTTGCCAATGTAGTTATGAAAGCAATATATTTTAAAGAGATACAACAGTTTTTCAGTTCGCTGATTGGCTATGTTGCATTGATAGTTTTTTTATTGACTTTGGGGTTGTTTCTATGGATTTTTCCCGACACCAATATTCTTGATTTTGGTTACGCAAATATTGATGGGCTTTTTGCTCTTGCACCCTACATTTTTATGTTTTTGATTCCGGCACTTACCATGCGCACTTTTGCCGAAGAAATAAGTACCGGCACTTTTGAGTTGTTGGCAACACGCCCTGTAACCGAAATGCACATTGTGCTTGGAAATATTTAGCTGCTGTTACGCTCATCCTTATCGCCTTGGTGCCCACATTTACATATTACATTACTGTGGCTAAACTTGCTGTGCCGGCCGGCAATGTAGATACTGGCGGCATTATTGGGTCTTATTTTGGTTTGTTTTTTTTAGGGGCTGTGTTTGCGGCAGTAGGTGTGTTTGCATCTTCGGTTACGCCCAATCAAATCATTGCATTTTTATTGGGTGTGTTGCTGTGCTTTTTATTGTATCAGGCATTTGGCTACTTGGCCAAGCTGGGTATATTTTTTGGCAAAAGCGATTTTATTGTAGAGCAGTTAGGTATAGACGCACATTACTTAAGCATGAGCAAAGGCGTAGTGGATACGAGGGATGTGGTGTATTTTCTTAGTGTAATTTTTGCTTTTTTATACTTCACAAAAACCGCATTGAGTGCAAGGAAATGGTAAGAGTGTTTAATGTGCTATATTGACCCTGCAAACAATTAATGCACAGGCCTTATAAATGAGTAATAAGTTTACTGCTTAACCAATTTTTCATACTGCAAAATTTTA
>CAZYXR010000071.1:0-15942 GCA_964650845.1 uncultured Chitinophagaceae bacterium | reverse complement strand
TATTTTTTCAAATCCCGAATCTTGCGGCTACTACTTAAAGGCGGATGATTTGTACCAACCTTTTGCATACAACATGGTTACAGTTGATACGCCAATCACAAATATCACTGCTTTTGCTGCGCAGTTTGGCTTGCAATATCGCCATATAAAACTCTTAAACTCGTGGCTGCGCGATAACCACATGCACAATAAAGACCGTAAGGTTTATGAAATTAAATTGATGGATATAAAGTAATATCGCGTTCTATAATTGTGAATAGGTTTATACTTTTCTTTCTGTTTTTTTTTATTATCTGCCTATCAGCAATCGCTCAAGACGCACCCGAAAAAGAGCGAAATAAACTTCAGGTTGTTGATTCTGCGGTTGCAGCCGATTCTCTGCTTTCATCTATACCGACTGCCATTATTGATACAGTAAATTCCGATTCCACTTCGGTTGCTAAAAAGAAAGTTGTTAGTAAGCGTCATAATCCTACAAAAGCTATTTGGATGAGTGCTGTTTTGCCTGGGCTGGGTCAAGGCTACAATAAGCGCTGGTGGAAAATACCAATTATTTATGCCGGATTTTCGGGCTTAGGATATGGCTTGTATCATTTTGGTTCTAACTACAAAGGCTACCGCAGCGCATACCGAATTGCGGTGGATGGCGACTCCACAACCAATGCATCTTTTAAAGGAACTTCAAGTGCCGATGAACTAAAATATTATCGCGACTCTAATAAGCGGAACTTAGATATTATGGCAGTTGTTACGGCAGTGTGGTATATTTTAAATATTGTGGATGCCGCAGTTGATGCACATCTTTTTCATTGGGATGTGGATGATAAACTTGCATTGGATATTCACCCAATGATTCCGCAAATGAATGGCAGGGGAGTGGCAGGTTTAAACCTTCAATTTAGTTTTAGGCAAACTCCTAAACGCAAAATTTTTCAGTTATGAGTGGCAAAACAATTGTAATTACTGGGGCATCAAAAGGTATTGGATTGGCTATTGCCGAAAAGTTTTTTGCAGCAGGTTGGAATCTTGCATTGTGTGCCAGAAATATTGATGAGCTGAAGAGCTATTTTGCGGATTCTGATAGTCAAATGGTTTTAGTGCTTTCGTGCGATGTATCGGATAAAATTGCGGTGCAGCTATTTGCTGATGAAGTTTTGAAAAACTTCAATACAATTGACGTGTTGGTAAATAATGCAGGTAAGTTTATTCCGGGTGCGGTACACGAAGAAGCCGATGGAACACTCGAAATGCTTATTGAAACAAACTTATATTCGGCTTATCATCTTTCGCGAAAGTTGATTCCGAAAATGAAATTGCAAGGTAGTGGAAGTGTATTTAATGTTTGCTCTATTGCAAGTACACACGCCTATCCCAATGGTGGTAGTTATAGTATTTCAAAATTTGCCATGTTGGGTTTTTCAAAAGCCTTGCGCGAAGAATTAAAACCTCACAACATCAAAGTTACCTCTTTGCTGCCTGGTGCTACATTAACCGACTCGTGGGCAGGTGTCGATCTTCCTGAATCGCGTTTTATCAAGTCTGCCGATATTGCCGAGTTAATTTTTAGCATCAATAATTTATCTTCCAATACTGTTGTGGAAGATATAGTGCTGCGCCCTATGTTGGGTGATATTTAAGCTTTGCTTTTAAGAATGATTGGGCGTGCAGTAGTCGCAAAACAGAGAATCTTCATGTGTTTCGCCATCGGGGAAAAACCTTTCGTGTGCATAGCCACACTCTTTGCAACTGTGAATTACACTTAATATTCTATCGGTTGGCATTTGGCAGCAGTAGCAGGGCAATCCAGGCTTGCGCTCTATAAGTTTATAGTTGAAACTGTTGCAGCTGGGACATGCAGAGAACAATGCCTGAACAACTTTCCATGTAGTAGGCTTCAATAAACTGAACGGCACACTTTGTGCAACTTGGGTTTTCATGCTTCATTTCACGTAATTCAAGAGGATATGTTTCAATTCTTGTATGCCTCGCTGTTCGATTGTTGAATTGGTTTACTGGCCAATTCATTGTGTCTGAGCTTTTATTGTAGAAGATAACAGTGTAATGTGGATTCCTTCTGTAGGTATTTTACAAGTACAATCGCAAAATTGACTTACCATTATTGTCGAAAATAAATTTCATGCAAAAACAATCTACTTTTTATGCGGTAGTCTCTATTTTCTTCTTTTGGGGATTTATGGCTGCCAGCAACGGAATTTTTATTCCTTTCTGTAAAGAGTATTTTCAACTTTCACAGTTTCAATCTCAGTTGATTGATTCTACTTTTTATGGCGGATATTTTATTGGCTCGGTACTGATGTTTCTTTATAGTGCTTTTTGCAAAAGAGATTTTGTGAATGAGCACGGATATGCCAAATCATTTTCAATAGGCTTGATAATTTCTGCCGTTGGTGCGGCTTGTATGATTCCATCGTTGCATATTGGTAATTACAGTTTAATCCTTGCTTCATTTTTTGTGATTGCATTGGGGTTTTGCTTGCAGCAAACTGCGGCAAATCCTTTTGTAGTGTTGTTGGGTGCGCAACGCACCGGAGCGCATCGCTTGAATTTGGCAGGCGGTGTAAACTCTTTTGGTACCACCATTGGCCCTTTAATAGTGGCATATTTTTTATTTGGAAGCATTTCGGCAGCCAACGTAAATAAAGTGGAACTGAAAAATGTAGATACACTTTACATTATTTTAGTGGTGCTTTTTTTAGCCTTGGCAGTTTTGCTTCGCTCATTAAAAATTGAAGAAACCAAAAGCACTGAGGCTACTGAGAGTTTTTCGTTTGCAGCATTAAAGTATCCGCAGTTAGCTTTAGGTATGGTGGCAATTTTTGTGTATGTAGGTGTAGAAGTTACCATTCAAAGCAACATGGGTGCGCTGCTTAATACACCAGCTTATGGTAATATTCCGAACGAACTGATTTTCCCTTTCATTTCTCTCTATTGGGGTAGTTTGATGATGGGGCGGTGGGCAGGCGCGAGCGAGTCGCTTTCGGAAGATAAAAACAAACGAAAAATACTGCAGTTGTTATTGCCCTTTGTAGCGTTTGGCGTGGTTTATGTAGTCAATTATTTTAAAGCACAAGGAATAGACGGTATTAACTTAAACGAAGTGTTTCTGCCCTATTTGCTGTTTGTGGCTTTAATGGTTGCGGTTTCCTATTTCAGTATCGAAAACTCTGCTAAAATGCTGCTTGCTTTTTCTCTTGCAGCTATGTTGTGTATGATTGCCGGGTTGATGACTACCGGCAATGTGTCGCTCTTGTTTTTCCTAAGCGGTGGCTTGTGGTGTTCGGTGATGTGGCCGTGTATTTTCGCGCTATCTATCAAAAATTTAGGTGCTTATACTTCTCAAGCATCTGCGTTTTTGATAATGATGATTTTAGGTGGTGCAATTATTCCACCTTTTCAAGGTTGGTTAGCTGATGTTACAAGTATTAAAACTTCATACATTGTTGCACCGCTTTGCTTTGTCTATCTTGCTTATTTTGGTTGGTGGGCGCTTAACAACAATAAAGGTGAAGAAATAAAAGCTTCTCATTAGTGTGTTTGAAAAAAGCATTGATTGTATTCACTAAAGAATAGAATTGATAACTAACATCAGAAAAGCTATTTTTGCAAAGCATAGTTATGAGTAACGTAGATAAAAAAAAGGTAAGGATAGTAACTGCGGCTTCATTGTTTGATGGGCATGATGCGGCAATAAATATTATGCGCAGAATTATGCAGGCAAAAGGTGCCGAAGTAATTCACCTTGGGCACAATCGCAGTGCGCAAGAAATTGTGGAAGCGGCCATTCAAGAAGATGCCGATAGTATTGCCATTACAAGTTATCAAGGTGGACATAATGAGTTTTTTAAGTACATGTTCGACCTTTTAAAAGAGCGTGATTGCGGCCACATAAAGATTTTTGGCGGAGGTGGAGGAACAATTCTGCCAACTGAAATTGCCGAGTTACACGATTATGGCATTACAAAAATTTATTCGCCAGACGATGGCAGACTTATGGGTTTAGAAGGTATGATTGAAGATGTTATCAATCAATCTGCTATTGACGGCAGAAAAACCACAACAGCCTTAACAGCGGGAGTAAAAGGCCTGAAGCCTAAAGATTGGAAATTGATTGCATCTTTAATTTCTAAAGCCGAAAATGGCGAAACTTTAAACCTTGCTGCGAATGATGCTAACGCGCAGCCACCTGTGTTGGGAATTACTGGTAGCGGTGGTGCCGGAAAGTCATCAGTAACCGATGAAATTGTTCGCAGGTTTTTGAAAAATTTTAGCGATAAAACTGTTGCAATTGTTTCTGTCGATCCATCAAAAAAGAAAACCGGAGGCGCATTGTTGGGCGATAGAATTCGCATGAATTCTATTTTTAATCCACGAGTTTATATGCGCTCCTTGGCTACTCGCGAAAGCGACAAAGCTCTGAGTAAATATGTTCAAGATGCCATTGATGTTTGTAAAGCAGCAGGTTTCGATTTTATAATTATTGAAAGTGCCGGAGTTGGGCAAAGCGATGCTTCTATATTAGACTACTGCAACGTTTCATTGTATGTTATGACACCCGAGTATGGTGCGGCATCGCAACTCGAAAAAATTAATATGTTGGATTATGCAGATGTAATAACCATCAATAAATTTGATAAAGCCGGAGCCTTAGATGCGCTTGCTGATGTTTGCAAGCAGTATAAAAGAAATCACAATCTATTTCAAGCCAAGAATGAAGATTTACCGATTTTCGGAAGCATCGCTTCTAAGTTCAACGATGCGGGAGTTAATTTACTTTTCAGTAAATTGATGAGTGTTATTTCAGAAAAAACAGGTGTGGATTTTGGTTTGCAGAACAATGTGGTTTCATCCGATAAAAATACGAGCTTCGAAAATGCAGTAATTCCATCTGCTCGCACCCGTTATCTTGCTGAAATTACTGAATCTATTGAACAGTACGATAAATGGACGAATGAACAATCAACTACTGCACGCAAGCTATATCAACTATCCGGCACCATAGATATTTTAGAAAAAAGTAAGTAGTAAATCTACCATAGACCTTGATACCATTTTGTGTTTTATTGAAATTGATTGTATCACTTAATATGTGAGGTTATGTTGGAAGAATGGGTAGAAGTTAAATTAGCATTTGATTTTGTGAATGACATTCGCATCGAAGTTTCAAACTTAGGGCGAATACGAAGTTTCAATAAAATCAACAATGGCAAAATTTTAAAAGGCTACATTGTAAATGAATACAGGGCTTTAGGGATGAAATTTTTTAAAAAGCGCAACGAAGATGCCGAAGCGAAATTGGTGTATTTACGTAAGCAAATTGCTTTGTTGAAAAAATCAATTAGCGAATCGCGCAAGCTGCTAACTGATAATGCCGAAAAGCAGACGGCTCTTGAGCAAAGCGCACTAACAGCGCAAATTGAAAACTCCGAGCAATTGCTTGAAAGTATGAAAGCCAAACTCGCCAAGCAAACGAAAAAAGATTTTAAAGAACGAACCATTAACTTTTCGGTTTTGCAACATCGGTTGGTTGCTGAATATTTTTGTAAAAAGAGTAGTGAAAAGCACAATATTGTTATTCACTTGAATTATGATAAAGTAGATAACAGAGCAGTGAATTTAAAATGGGTTACACAAGCAGAGAGCACCGCGCATCAGCTTAAAAGCCCAATGGTTGTTATTGAAAAAAAGCAACGAAAAGAAAACCCGAATAACATTAAGCGCAATACAAAACTTACCAATTCTAAAGTTCGCATTATCAAAAAAAGAATGAATGAAGGGAAATTGCTGAGCCATTTAGCCGAACAATTTGGAGTTTCGCACACACAATTACTAAGAATAAAAAGAGGATTAAACTGGGCAGAAGTTGAGCCGGCAGCATAGATAAAATATTGAGTATGATTGATACAGACATAGAAAAACTTACAGCAAAAGATTTTGAAACCGACCAAGAAGTGCGTTGGTGTCCCAGTTGTGGCGACTTTGCCATATTGAAACAAACACAAATGGTGATGCCCCGCTTAGGTATTCCTCGCGAAAAAATTGTATTCGTGAGCGGTATCGGCTGTTCATCGCGTTTTCCATATTACATGAATACCTATGGAATTCATTCTATTCATGGCAGAGCAACCGCTTTAGCTACGGGGCTTAAAATTGCCCGACCCGATTTAAGTGTGTGGATTGTAACGGGCGATGGCGATGCGCTTTCTATTGGTGGCAATCATCTTATTCATTTGTTTCGAAGAAATTTAGATGTAAATATTTTGCTTTTCAATAACCAGATTTATGGTTTAACCAAAGGGCAATATTCACCTACATCGGAGCAGCATAAAGTAACCAAATCAACGCCTGTAGGTTCCATAGATCATCCCTTCAATCCATTAGCTGTTGCGCTTGGTGCCGATGCTACTTTTGTAGCACGCACTATGGATAAAGAAGCGAGGCATCTTCAAAAAATGTTAGAGCGGAGTCATGAACACAAAGGCACATCGTTCTTAGAAATTTATCAAAACTGCAATATCTTTAACGATAATGCTTTTGATGTTTTTGGTAATAAAGCATCGCAGAAAACACATGCAATTTTTGTAGAACACGGGCAGCCCTTAGTGTTTGGCGAAAACAATTCTTTAGGTATAAAGTTGGATGGATACAAACCTGTGGTTGTAAATTTGGAAGAAGGCGCAAGTAAAGATGATTTGTGGATTCATGATGAAACAGATTTGCTGAAAGCACAAATTATGGTCAGGTTTTTTGAAGCAAAATCTAATGTTGGAAACTTTCCTCGACCATTCGGAGTTGTTTATGCCGAAAGCAGAGAACAATACGAACAAAGTTTGAACAATCAGATTACCACCGAAACAAGTGCAAAAGGTAAAGGAAACTTAAACTCACTATTGCAGGGTAAACAAACATGGCAAGTCAATTAGACAGTTTTCTTGCAATTAACAACCCAATCACCTTTTTTATTTACTCTTTTTTGATACTTTTGGCGACTTATAGAATCGCGCAACAATAATTTTATGAAGAAAATCTACGTTAAATCATTAGCAGCCATAGGACTTAGCTTTTTTGCGTTTGCTAATGTGCTAATTGCACAAACCGACTCTGCCGCCACCAATAAAAGCGCGGAAAAGAAAGATATCCAAAATCAGCTTAAATTTATGAAGCCTGATATGGAAGCAAAAGAGTTTAATTTTAATGACAGGAAAGCTGTTAGCACTCCATTGATGCCGCGTATGGATACCGATTCGGCTGTATATCAAAGTGGAAAAAAACAAAAGAAACAACAAGCAGCTTTTAAAGAAAATAAATACTTGTATCCTGCTCGCCCAAGCGATCAATGGGAGTTGGGTGTTAATTTCGGTATGGCTTTTATAAGTGGTGATGTTACTCCTTATCTTCGTCAAATTTGGCAAAACTGGGGTGCAGGAATCACTGTTCGCAAATCAATAGGACATGTTTTTTCACTTCGTTTTCAATATCAGTTTGCTTGGATGACAGGTCAAAACTGGGAGCCTGATTTTAATTTAAAATTCAACCAAGGATTGAATGGTTCTTACAACAAAGAGGTAAACTATTATACTGGCAGAGGTGTTGATCCCGCAAACACAATTCCAACCAAAAACAGAGGTTTTTTCTTTTACAACTACAGAACATTTATGCATGAAATTGCCTTGCAAGGTGTGGTTAACTTGGGCAATATCCGTTTTTACAAAGAAAGAAACATAGTGAATTTTTATGCATTTGGTGGTTTTGGTGGAGCGCTTACAAGAACCCAAATGGATGCTTTGGATGCGAACGGAAATATGTATGATTTTACAAGCGTATTAAATTTGTACAATCTTGGAGCTACTACTCCAGGTACACCTCCGGTAAATGCCCGATTAGATAAAAAGAAAGAATCATTAAAACAATTGAAAGGTATTTTTGATGGTAAATACGAATCGGATGCCGATCGCGAAACAAACGTACCCGGCTTATTCAAAAACTATCAGTTTATGCCTACCTTCAATGTTGGTGTTGGTATTGGATTCCACATCAGCAAATGGGTTACGCTATCGTTGGAACAAAAAATTATTCTTACCTCTAATGATGTGTTGGACGGTTATCGTTGGACACAAGATGACTACCCTGGTTTTACGCGCGACTACGATATTGTTTCTTACACTTCAATTGGTTTTAATTTTCATTTAGGAAGAAATAAAGTTGAACCACTTTGGTGGTTGAATCCAAACGATTATGTGTATCGCAAAATTGCAGAAACCAACCCCGATAAAATTATTGCAGATGCATTTAAAGATGATGATGAAGATGGTGTGCCTAACAAGTTAGATAAAGAACCTAACACCAAAAAAGGCTGCCCTGTTGATGTGAAAGGTGTAACCTTAGATAGCGATAAAGATGGAATTGTAGATTGCGAAGATAAAGAACCATACTCACCTCCGGGCTTCCCAGTAGATCAGTTTGGTGTTGCACAAATTCCACCAAATCCTTGTTGCGATTTAGAAGAAGGCGATGATATGTTGATTCTTGGCGGTGCAGGTGGCAAAGATGGTTTGGGTGTAGGCGCAGAAGGTTCAAGACGTAAGCGCTCTCGTGGCGATTGTTCTAAAATTGAATTGCCTGGTGTTTATTTCGATGCTGATAAATACTACATTGACCCTGTGTATTTAGGTACTATACATCAAGTGGCTGAAAGAATGCAACAATGCCCTGATATGAAATTAGGAATTACCGGTTTCGATCAAAGCCGTAACGATCCTAAATACAACGAACAATTATCATGGAATCGTGCACAAAAAATTGCAGATTACTTAGTTGAAAAATATGGTATATCTCGCGATAGATTTGTTGTGAAATATGAAGGTGGTAAGAAATCTGATGCTGGAAAGAGCGAAATTGAGCGTAAACAAAACCGCAGAGTTGAGTTCCGTTATGCAGATGAAAACGAAGGTGGAGAAAGCAATCCTCCATCTCCGCATCCTGGCTACAAAGCTGGTTCCGATAAGTAATATTTATTGAACAAATTTTTAAAGAGGGCTGTCGTACAGACAGCCCTTTTTTTGTGTGTATTTTAATTCTATGTTCGCCATACTCAATTTATTATAGTGGAAGCAATCAGTGTTTTTGATATGTTCAAAATTGGTGTTGGACCATCAAGTTCACACACACTTGGCCCTTGGCGGGCTGCCGAAAAATTCATCCATAGTTTGGGCAATAACATAAGCGAGGTCAGTGAAGTTTATGTGCTGCTATATGGCTCTTTAGCTAAAACAGGTAAAGGTCACGGAACAGATATTGCAGTAATGCTTGGTTTGCAAGGGGAAGATCCTGTAACTTTTGAAGTAGAAAAGTTGAACGATAAAATCAATGCAATTAAAGGAGCCAACACACTTTCTTTGGCGGGTAAATACCCAGTGAAATTTGTATATGATAAACACATCCAATTTTTGAAAAGTGAAAGTCTTAGTTTTCACCCCAATGGTTTGAAGTTTGTTGCGCACTTTATTGATGGAGGTTTGAAGGAAGAAGCCTATTTTTCTATTGGTGGTGGTTTTATTGTGCAAGAAGGACGGACGGATGAAACATTACAAAAAGTACGCCTAAAATATGAAGTAAATGACGCGGAGGAGTTGCTTACAAATTGCATGAATGCACGTATTAATGTATCGCAATTGGTGATGGCTAATGAAAGTTGTTGGCGAAAAGCTGATGAAACCAAAGCAGGGGTTTTGAATATTTGGAATGTAATGCGCCAATGTGTTTTCAGAGGGTGTTACAATAGTGGAATTCTGCCGGGCGGATTGAATGTTTCGAGAAGGGCCGCGTTGTTAAATCAAAAGTTACTTGGTGGAAGTTACACCTATCGGCACGTAGATGAATGGATGGATGCAATTGTGCAAACGCACCCTTCATTTCAAAATATTCTTAACTGGGTAAGTTGTTTTGCATTGGCCGTAAACGAAGAAAATGCTTCGTTTGGAAGAGTGGTAACTGCGCCCACCAACGGGGCGGCAGGTGTGATTCCTGCGGTGTTGATGTATTATGTTTTGTTTGCTAAAAATTCCATTGAATCTAAAGAAAATGATGTGCTGAGATTTTTGCTTACTGCATCAGAAATAGGCGCAATTTTTAAAAAGGGTTCAACTATTTCTGCCGCAATGGGTGGCTGCCAAGCAGAAATTGGTGTGAGTAGTGCTATGGCTGCAGGTGCGCTTACCGAATGTATGGGTGGTACTCCGCATCAAGTGTTGCAAGCTGCCGAAATTGCAATGGAGCATCATCTTGGTTTAACTTGCGACCCTATTGGTGGGTTAGTGCAAATTCCATGTATAGAGCGTAACACAATGGGTGCTATAAAGGCAATTACTGCTGCACAATTGGCTTTGCAAAGCGATGCCGAAAAGGCAAAAGTTAGTTTAGATGCGGTGATAAAAACAATGTGGGAAACGGCTCAAGATATGAGCCACAAATATAAAGAAACTGCCGATGGTGGTTTGGCAACTACTATTCCATTGAATTTACCAGAGTGCTAACTTGATGATAGATAATATTGAGTATTGATAATACTTTTTTTGAAAACCTGAAACTGTACCTGAATGCAAACACAAATATTGATAGGATTATTTTTCTGTCATTTTTTGGCAGATTATACTCATTTATCTACTGCTTGGATGCTTCGCGCAAAGCAATTGGGTAAGCCATTTTATCCTATATTGGTGCATGCGCTTATTCATGCCATTCTTATGCTGGTAGTACTTGCTTTAGCTTTTGGAGTTAGCGGAGTTAAGTTATTAGAGTTATCCAGCTTTCAGCTTGTTACACATTTTGTTATTGATGTGTTGAAGGGCAGAATGAATGGGTGGTATCCGGCTTTGCAATCGCCAGCCAATAAATGGTATTGGATTGTTTTTGGAATGGATCAGTATTTACACGCCTTAGTTATCATTGCAATGTCGCACTTTGCAGTATTGTAGCTTTATGCATAGCTTGCCATTATTACTTGATATGCATGTTGAATTTTTAGAAACTCTTGGTTGGCATTCTGCTCGCTTGTGTTGCTGTTTCTTTTATCGGGGTGATGTTTTAGAACCTGCATTCGGTATGCTTTTTTTACCTCACTCAACGTAGCAGTGTCGTTGATGCCAAGAATGTAGTATGGATTGTTTTTACTTACAAATTCATCTTTTATTGCAATAAAATGCGCTTCGGAAATGTTTAAATAAACTGCAATCCTTTGAATGGCTCTCATTTCGCGGGCGTGGATAAACGTATCGCTTGCTGCAACTCCAAAAAGAAACCGCACAATCAACTTGTGCGATTCTTCATCTATATCATTCAGCAATTGCCGGCAGCAAATGCGCAGCATGGGGCGCGAGCCAATGGTAAAATGCCCTCGAATAACATCAAGGAGTTTGTTTGTGTTTAATGTTCCAAAATGTTCCTTGAAAAACGCTGCACTGTATTGTTCTTCTGAGTCTGAAAAATTTTTACCGCTGCGCAATACTTCCGCTACCAGCAAGGCAATGTTATTTGCTATATCATTGTGTTTGGCAACCGAGCTTTGTTTTTTCTCACTTCCGTTGCTTTGTGGTTGAGCAATAATATTATTCCACCAGTTTTTTATCATTCGTTTTTTATCGGTACTAAAATAGAAAGATTGCTGCCTTAAAAAGTAGCATGTTATTAAATGTTGAGGTTGGTCTATCAAAAGCCCGAAAAGTGCATTTTTTTCTCAAAATGCATTGTTTTAACTTTAAAGTAGAAAAACCGTTGTTGCTGCCGTTTAAATTCAATCTTTCTAAGTTTTAACAACAAAACCTAAAAGTTTCCCTATTTTGAGTAATATGTGTTAATCTTTTAATTGGAGAAAATATTTGGCAACTAATTGTAAATCATAAATTTAGAAAAGAAAAATAAGTATATGTGTTAAAGGTGTTGGGTAGCATTGCTAAGTTCGTAAATTTGCATCGCTGTTGATTTTGTTGCCATGTTTAAATATATGGCAGCATACCCCGGGGATGGTTACCTCGGGGTTTTTTATTTCTACAAACTAAGGTAGTTTGTTCAGAAAGTTGATATTGCGTTTTAGTCCCGAATATTTTGTTCGTTTTATGGGTGAATCTTTAAAAAGCTTTTTGAAAGTTTCTTCCGTAATTTCATCCCAATCATTTTTTGTCATTGAAAGCAACGATGCATTGGGTGCAAACTGCGGTTCGCTATGAGGTTTCGATTGAGAGTTTATGGGGCAAACTTGTTGGCATATATCGCAACCAAACATCCAGTTTTCAAATTTACCATCTAGCGAATCGGGAATAGTATTTTCTTTTAGCTCGATGGTGAAATAAGAAATGCACTTCGAGGCATCTAACTTATAAGGTGCATAAATAGCTTGTGTGGGGCAAGCGTCAATACATTTAGTACAGCTTCCGCAGTAGTCTTTTACGGGGCTGTCATAATCTAAATCTACATCGCATATAATTTCTGCAAGAAAGAAAAATGAACCGGTATTTTTTGTAAGCAAGTTAGTGTTTTTGCCTACCCAACCCACGCCCGAGCGAGCAGCCCACGCCCGTTCCAAAACCGGTGCGCTATCTACAAAGCAACGTGCATTTACATCGCCTACTTCTGCTTTGATAAAATCCAACAGTAGTAGTAATTTATCTTTTACAACAAAATGGTAATCTTTTCCATAAGCATACATGGCAATTTTAGGGGCTGCGACATCTAATTGCTTTTGCTCAGTAAAATAATTGTAAGAAAGTGAAATTACACTCTTGGCGCCATCTACCAATTTTCGTGGGTCAATGCGTTTTTCAAAATGGTTTGCCATGTAGTGCATGGTGGCATGTTTTTGCTGATTTAGCCATGCCTCTAAATGTGCAGCTTCGCTGGTAAGCTCCTCGGCTTTTGAAATGCCGCAGCCAAGAAAACCAAGTTCTTTAGCACGGTTTTTAATTTTTTGAGCGAGCATTGTATTGTATTGAGTAAGTCTAATGACTATGCCTCAGTCAATACTTTTGGCGCAGAAGCTTTTATCTCATCGCTTGCCTTGTCTTCAAACTTTTTGAAGTTATTGTTGATAGCTTTTGCAAGTTCGGCAGCTTTGATGTCGTACGTTTCTTTATTGCTCCAAGTATTGCGCGGGTTTAACACCTCGGTAGGCACACCTTCGCAAGTAGTTGGGAAGTGCAAGCCAAAAATCGGATGAACTTCATAACTCACCTCATTCAGCTTTCCGGTTAAAGCAGATGTAATTAAAGCGCGAGTGTGTGGCAGGCTCATTCTTTTGCCAACACCATAAGCTCCGCCCGAAAAACCTGTATTTAGTAACCAAACTTTTATCAATGGATTTGATTGCAATTTTTGCCCCAATAACTCGGCATATTTGGTTGGATGCAATGGTAAAAATGCTGCGCCAAAACAAGCCGAAAAAGTTGTTTGTGGCTCAGTAACGCCCACTTCTGTTCCTGCTACTTTTGAGGTAAAGCCTGAAAGGAAATAATACATTGCCTGCCCTACCGTTAAGCGCGAAATTGGAGGCAACACACCAAAGGCATCATAGGTAAGGAAGAAAATATTTTTTGGTTCGCCAGCTACAGATTTTGGCAACGCATTTTGAATGTGATGCAGTGGATAGCTTACACGGGTATTTTCGGTACGTGGCATTGCTTTGTAATCTACTTCGCGCGTGCCATCTATAAAAGCGATATTTTCAAGAATGGCTCCGTGTTTAATTGCGGCAAAAATATCTGGTTCTTTTTCGGCAGTTAAGTCTATACATTTTGCATAGCAACCACCTTCGAAATTAAAAACAGCATCGTTGGTCCATCCGTGTTCGTCATCGCCAATAAGCGGACGATTAGGGTCGGCACTTAATGTAGTTTTGCCGGTGCCCGAAAGCCCGAAAAATAATGCTACATCGCCATCTTTGCCCACGTTTGCCGAGCAGTGCATTGCCAACACTTTATGCTCGTGTGGCAACACCATATTTAATACTGTAAAAATTCCTTTTTTAATTTCTCCGGTATAAGCCGAGCCACCAATCAATGCAATTTTTTTAGAAAAATTGATGATTGAAAAGTTGTGTTGGCGCACTCCGTCTGCTTCGCCATCTGCATGTAGGCCCGGTGCTTGCAGTATCAACCAATCGGGCTGAATAGTGTTTAACTCGCTTTGCTCGGGGCGCAAAAACATATTTCCGGCAAACATATTTGCCCACGGAAACTCTGTAACCACACGCACATTGGTGCGATATTGGTCGTGCGCACAAGCATAACAATCGCGCACAAAAGCGTCTTTGCCTTCAAAGTAGGCCACCGTTTTGGCGTACAATTTTTCAAATACTTCAGGCGATATTGGTGTGTTGAATCCACCCCAGTCAATTACATCTGTAGTATAATCATCTTTTACAATGAATTTATCTTTTGGCGAGCGTCCGGTGAATTCGCCTGTATCTACCGCTAATGCCCCGGTGCTATTTAAAACTCCCTGACCTCTTTTGATGGTTTCTTCAATTAACTCTTCGGGAGAAAGATTCCAATATTCTGTGTTAGTATTTTTGATTCCTAATGACTCAAGTGTTGCTGATGGATTTTTAAAACCGAGTATCTTACCCATGATGGATTTTACTTTTAAAAAATGAAGTGGCGAAAATAGAAATTTATGGAAAGTAAAAGTGAACTTTAAGAAACAGATATTAACGGAGGCGATTTTTTTACAAAAAAATTACCTGAAATGTAGTGTACTTGCCAACTTGACTTAGAATCCTCGTTTGCGCCCCCAGTAGCCCGATGCCAAAGATGTGAATAGTATTATGCTTACTGAGCTAATTGGCATAATGATAGCCGCAACCACCGGATGCATGGTTCCTTGCACGGCAAAGTATAAACCAATTGCATTGTACAGCAACGAGAGTGCAAAACTGCCCTTGATGATATTGATGCCGTCTTTTGTGTAGCGCATCAAACTGTCTAATTGCTCAAATTTTGTGGCTTTGATAATGCCATCGCAAGCTGGCGAAAAGTTGTTTACATCATCGCTGATGGCTATGCCAACGTTAGCTTGCTTTAATGCACCGGCATCGTTCAGTCCGTCTCCAATCATCATCACAGTTGAGCCGTGTTGTTGCAGTTTTTGTATCACATTCAGTTTATCGGTAGGTTGTTGATGAAATACCAAATGCTTTTCATCTACATATTGTTTTAGAAAGCTTTTTTCTGCATTGTTGTCGCCACTTACCACATAAGTAGCAAAGCGCAAACCAAGTTGGTGCATCAGTTTACCGAAGCCTTTTCGGTATTCATTTTTAATTAAAAAGAAACCGCGCACCTTGCCGTTTATTCCTACATACACTTTTGATGCATGATTAAAATCGCTGATTGCGTTTGAATTATTTTCATTGAATAAAAACTTTTTTGAACCTATTCGCACGCAGTTTTCATCTATCCAACCTTCTATGCCTTTACCTTCTGTTTCTTTAAAGTCTTTAGTTAAAATTGGTTTTATGTGTTTTAAAGTTTCGTAAACTTTTTTACTAAGTGGATGCGATGAGTGATAAACAAGCGATTTTACAAGTTGCAATTCCTTGTTGCTGAGTGGCTTGGCATTTTCTGCAACAAATTCAATTTTGGCTGTTTTGGTGTTGGTAAGGGTACCCGTTTTATCAAAAACTATGGTGTTGATACCGGCAAGTTTTTCGATAACTAACACATTTTTTAAGTAGATTTTGCTTTGACTTAAAATGCGCAACATATTGCCTAATGTAAATGGCGATGAAAGTGCCAAAGCACATGGGCAGGTAATTATCAAAACCGAAGTAAATGCATTGAGCGCTTTGTGCATGTCGGTATTCCACCAGTAAATCAAGGCAATGGCAGCAATGGCAATTACGGCAGGCGTAAACCATCGGCTTACTTTTGTGGCTAT
>CAZYXR010000070.1:0-15978 GCA_964650845.1 uncultured Chitinophagaceae bacterium | reverse complement strand
TAAGCGTTTACCTGAAATAAATGATGGTAACATTTTTTATAGCGTTAGCTATGGAAAAGGCATGATGGGAGGTTATGGTTTTTCTTTAGATGTAGAGCAACGTTGGCAGGTAATTCAATACATTAAAAGTTTAGCCGGTGTTACGGTTGCAGCTGCTGCTGCCCCTGTTGCCGAAGAAGTAAAAAAGTAAAAGATTAAAGAAATAAGAGAAAATATAAAGAGATGACAGAAACATTTCAGTTTGGCGATAAACTCAAAAGAAACCTATTCATTGCAATGGCATTGGGATTGGTAGGTTTGGTATTGGCTTTTTTCTTGTATCCGGAAAACAACCACAGCCGCTTATGGACTAACATTTTGGTTAATGCCTATTACTTTACCGGTATCGGTATTTTTGGGATATTCTTTGTGGCTGCCCACCAATTGGGTTATGGTGGTTGGATTGCGTTGGTAAGAAGAGTGATTCTATCGCTTTCTGGTTTTGTAGTTGTAGGTGGTTCCATTTTACTTGTAATAGTTGCACTTACTTGGGTTGGTGGACATAATATTTATGACCACTGGGTGCATCTTTTGCACAATCCGGAATTGGTTACCGAAAAATTGACAACTAAGGTTGTGTACTTGAGCCTTCCTTTTTGGACCGCCCGTATTTTTATTTATGTGGTGTTGTGGGTTGTGTTTGGTCGCTTATTCTCTAAGTTTTTAGATAATGATTTGTTAGATAAAAGAAACTACAAAGTTTCTAAACTATTAGCAGCGGTATGGATAGTAATTTTTGCTGTATCGGAAAGTGCTATTAGCTGGGATATGATTATGAGTATTGACCCTCATTGGTATTCTACTTTGTTTGGTTGGTATAACTTTGCAAGCTATGGATGTGCAGCTTTTGCATTCTCTATCCTTTTAGTTATCTATTTAAAATCTCAAGGATATTTAGCGCAAGTAACCGAAAACCACGTACACGATTTGGGTACTTTCCTTTTTGGATTCTCGGTGTTTTGGACTTACTTGTGGTTCAGCCAATTCATGTTGCAATGGTATGCTAACATTCCTGAGGATACCTTGTATTGGGCAAAACGCTTTGACACTGGATTTAAAATTTCAATTTTTGTAGCATTGGCAATTAACTTTTTGCTGCCTTTGTTGGTGTTGATGACACGTGGGGCGAAAAGAAATTATCGTACAGTAGCTTTCGCAGCGGTGATGATTATTGTTGGTCACCAAATGGATTTTTGCAACATGGTAATGTATGAACCCAATGTGCCTGCTGCTCATGGCGCTCACGGTGGCGAGCATCATGCAGCACTTTCATCGGCCAGCACAACATTGTATGCTGAAAATACTGAGGCTGTAAAAGAAGAAGTTGTTCCAGCAGTTGCTACCGATGCAACAGAAACGCATGCTGCCGATACACCTGCTACTACAGAAACACATGTTACCGAAACTAAAGTAGAAGATCATGATCATGCAGCAGAAAGTCATGCAAAAGAAGCGCATGCCGCACACGCAGATGCACACGGCCATGCAGCAGAAGTGAAAAGCTACGCAGGATTTGGTTTGGTAGAAATATTGATTTTTATTGGATTTGCCGGTGCATTCTTGTTTATGTTTTTTTTAGAGTTGGCTAAACATCCATTGATAAATGAAAAAGATCCATATTTCCAAGAATCGGTGAAGCACCATATTTAATTTTCTTAAAAACACGAAAACCCAATTTTCTTAAACAAGTAAGAAAGAATTTAAACTGAAATAAAGATGACTGTACTTATAGCAACCGCGATTTTTATACTGCTTTTTGTAGTGTTGGTTTATGTAGCCCGCGCTAGTGAATTAGCAATGGTGTTGAATGGGGAAGACAAAGACACCAGTAAATGGAGCAGATTTAATGGCTATATGTCATTGGGCTTTTTGGTGCTTTTCTTTGCTGGAATTGCATGGGCTTGCAAATTGTTTATTCCGGTTATGATTCCGAAATCTGCTTCACTACATGGTGTTCAAACAGATAACTTGTTTTATATCACTTTGTTTTTTATTTCAGTTGTTTTTGTGCTTACCCACGTTGCTTTGTTTTGGTTTACCTACCGCTATAATGAAGCAAACAACAAAGAGGCATATTTCTATACACATAACAATACGTTAGAAGTTGTTTGGACGGTTATTCCGGCAATAGTTTTAACTGTTTTAGTAGTGATGGGTATGCGTGTTTGGTTTGGAATATTTGATGTTACAAAACGCGATGCTAAAAACATGATGGTTATTGAAGCCACTGCTAAACAATTCCAATGGAGTATTCGCTACACAGGAAAAGACGGAGCATTTGGCGAAAGAATTATTGATAAAGAACACATAACCCCCGAAAATGAATTGGGTGTTAATTGGAAAGATGAGAATAGCCATGATGACTTTTTTGCGAAAGAAATATATTTGGTAAAAAACAAACCAGTGTTAGTTAAAATAGGCGCATTAGATGTGCTGCACAGTTTTTATTTACCGCATTTTCGCGTAAAAATGGACTGTGTGCCGGGTATCCCAACTCAGTTTTATTTTACACCAACTATGACTACTAAAGAAATGCAAGAGCATTTAAGCACTCAGCCTTGGTGGCAACAAGTGAACCCGGAAACTCAAAAGCCGCGTTGGCAAACATTTAAGTACGAGTTAGCTTGTGCCGAGTTGTGTGGATCTTCGCACTATGGTATGCAGAAAGATGTTATTGTTGTTGAACAAAAAGAATATGATGAGTGGTTTAAAGAGCAATCTTCGTATTACGAAGCTGTTGTAAAACCAACTTTGACAAGCGAAGAAAAACCTGCTGAAAAAGTACAGGCATTAGTTAGTAAATAATTTAATCAATATTCAATGCGCAATTTTGCGCAGCGAGAACCATAAATAGAAAAGAAGTATTATGCAAGCAGCAGCACATGCAGATGTTCATGCTCACGAAGCACACGGTCATGGTGATCATCATCACGAAGAGTCATGGTTAGAAAAATATGTTTTCAGCCGCGACCATAAAACAATTGGTAAGCAGTTCCTTATAACAGGTATGTTTTGGGGAATTGTGGGTGGATTGCTTTCGGTATTGTTCCGTATCCAGTTAGGATGGCCAAATGAGACTTTTCCTTTCCTAGAAACTTTTTTAGGAAGATGGGCTGAAGGCGGTAAAATATCTAGCGACTTTTATTACGCTTTGGTAACCATGCACGGTACAATATTGGTATTCTTTGTATTGACTGGTGGATTGAGCGGAACTTTTGCGAATCTATTGATTCCTTATCAATTGGGAGTTCGCGATATGGCATCTGGCTTTATGAATATGCTTTCATATTGGTTTTTCTTTCTAGCTTCATTGATAATGTTTTCATCGTTCTTTGTTCAAACAGGTGCTGCTTCTGGTGGTTGGACAGCATATCCGCCATTGAACGGTATGCGCGATGTTGCCATAAGCAAAGGCTCTGGTTTAGGTTTTGACCTTTGGGCTTTGTCTATGACATTGTTCGTTGTTTCATCTTTATTGGGTAGCTTGAACTATGTTGCTACCATTTTAAACATGCGCACAAAAGGAATGACGATGATGAAAATGCCTTTAACAATATGGGCATTCTTATTTACAGCCGTGTTGGGTATTCTTTCGTTTCCAGCGTTGTTGGCGGGTGTATCATTGTTAGAGTTCGACCGTTTGCTTGGCACTTCATTTTATTTAAATGACATTGTTATCAACGGAAATTTATTGGATTACAAAGGCGGTTCTCCAATCTTATTCCAACACTTGTTTTGGTTTTTAGGTCACCCAGAGGTGTACATTATTATCCTACCTGCAATGGGTATTGTATCGGAGGTGTTGAGTGTACATAGTCGCAAACCGATTTTCGGATATCGCGCTATGGTTATTTCTATTATGGCTATCGTAATAATATCTTTCTTGGTTTGGGCGCACCACATGTTCGTAACCGGTATGAATCCGAACCTTGGAGCGGTATTCGTGTTGTTTACATTGTTGATTGCTGTACCATCGGCCATTAAAGTATTTAACTGGATAGGCACAATTTGGAAAGGCTCTTTGCGCCTGAATACCCCAATGCTTTTTGCAATTGGATTCGTGTCGCTTTTTATTAGTGGAGGATTGACCGGTTTGATGTTAGGTAACTCTGCTATTGATATTCAATTGCACGACACATATTTTGTTGTTGCTCACTTTCACATTGTAATGGGTGTTGCAGCTTTCTTTGGAATGTTTGCAGGTGTTTACCATTGGTTCCCGCGCTTCTACGGAAGATATATGAATGAAACTTTAGGGTTGATTCATTTTTGGGGAACATTGATTGGTGGATACGCTATATTTTTCCCAATGCATTTTATGACTGGTTTGCCAAGACGTTATTACACTTTTGCAAACTTCGAAACATTCAACAATTTCGATAACTTGGTTGTGTTTATTTCGGTTGCCGCAATGGTGGTGTTTTCGCTACAGTTGATGTTTATAGTAAACTTCTTCTATAGTATTTTTAAAGGAAGAAAAGTAGAAGGCGAAGTTTGCAACCCATGGGGTGGTACCACATTGGAGTGGACTGCACCTGTAGAGCGCTTACATGGCAACTGGCCAGGCGAAATACCTACAGTTTACCGTTGGCCTTATGATTACAATGTTAATGGTCGCGATTTTATTCCGCAAACAGAGCCATTGAAACCCGGTGAAGTAGAGCATAAGTAAGATTAACCTAAAGAATATTCGGTAAAAACGCAGTAAGAAAATGAATTCAGTGTCAGTTACATCAGGTAAAAGTATCATCGCTCAGAAAGTAGGCGATTATGCTCAGTTGATGAAATTGCGATTGGGCTCGTTGGTAGTTTTTTCTGCTGTTATTGGTTTTCTTTTTGGTGTAAAAGGAGTTTATAGTTTAACTCAGATTCTTTGGTTGGTTGCCGGTGGTTTATTGGTTACCGGGGCATCAAACGCCATCAATCAAATTATTGAGAAAGACATTGACAAACTAATGACACGTACACAAAACCGCCCATTGGCAACCAATAGGATGGGAGTGTTGGAGGCGATTTTGGCTTCGGGTGTAATGGGAATAGCGGGTATTTTGATTTTGTGGCAACAATTTAATGCTTCGGCTGGAGTGTTGGCTGCTATTTCATTATTGAGTTATGCTTTTCTATATACACCTTTAAAACGGGTTCATTCGGTTGCTGTTTTTATTGGTGCTATTCCTGGAGCATTGCCGGTATTAATTGGTTATGTATGTGCAACCGGTGAATTTGACTTTGTAGCAATATTGCTTTTTGCAGTTCAATTTTTATGGCAGTTCCCTCATTTTTGGGCTATTGCTTGGGTGCAGTTTGAAGATTACAAAAAGGCAAATATCATGTTGTTGCCAAACGAAGGAGGTAAAACCAAAATGAGTGCTTTTCAGGCAGTTGTTTATTGTTTTGCATTACTTGTTGTTTCCATCATTCCTTATTTTACTGGGTTTGTAGGTTTTGCAGGAACATTTGTAGCTATATTGATGGGTTGTGTGTTTTTGTGGCAGGCTTTGCAATTGTGGCAAAAATGCGATGATGCTTCGGCACGTAAGTTGATGTTTGGTTCATTTGCTTATTTGCCGGTTGTGCAGTTGGCGTTTTTGATTGATAAAATGTAACATGCTTACTATTTACAGATTTGCGGATGGACGATTTGCCTGTTCAATCTGAAAGTAGTAAAAGGTTAATTTGTAAATAGTACAGATGGGTTATTCGGAGGGGGAAAAAAAATATTTGAAGGAGCACACAGAGTACACGGGTATTCACCCGCAGAAATTTGCGCTCTGGCTTGCAATGGCAAGCATGACGATGTTCTTTGCAGCTTTAACTTCTGCGCTTATTGTAAAGAAAGCAGATTACCAAACGTGGGAAAACTTTCGTTTGCCAAATATTTTTCTTTACAGTACGGTGGCAGTAATTTCGGTAAGTGTGTTGATGCACCTTAGCTTGATTCAATACCGCAAGTCGCGATTTGCTTCATTCAGGTTGTTGTTGTTCGCAGCTTTTGTGATGGGATGTGTGTTTCTTGCTTTGCAAGTAATTGGGTGGCAAACACTTACTGCAATGGGGATGCCTTTGGAAGGAAATTTATCGGGTTCTTTTTTGTATCTGATAACTTCTTTACACGGTTTTCACATAGTTGGAGGATTGGTAGTTTTGCTGATTTTTTTGGTTTTTGCTATTCGCTCTCGCAAAGATCCAATCTTTGAATTGCGGAATGTGGTAAATCCAAAAAGGCAGTTTAACCTTGAAATGCTCGTAAGTTTTTGGCATTTTATAGATATTGTTTGGGTTTATTTGTATGTGTTTTTGTTGTTGAATTACAGATAAACTAAGGTTTGAATTAAGATAAAGAATTAGAAATAGAATTAGTAAATAATCACTTATTAAAATAGAAATGGCAGCAGCTACAGTTTCACATGAACAGGCACACGAACATCTAACCGAGCAAGAGCTTTGGAAAGGTGGAAGAAGTCCTTTTAAAGCAGGTTACGGAAAAGTGATGATGTGGTATTTCCTCATCAGCGATACTTTTACTTTTGCAAGTTTCTTGATAGCCTATGGCGCATTGCGCTTTACTATGGCAGAAAGCTGGCCTAAGGCTTCCGAAGTTTTCAGTTCCATACCAATGGATATGTTTCATGGAGTAAAAGCGCCACTGGTGTTTGTAAGTTTTATGACTTTCTTGTTGATTGTAAGTTCGTACACTATGGTACGTGCGGTTCAGGAAGGTTACAGAATGAACAAGTGGGGTGTTGTAAAGTTTTTAGTGCCAACCATTTTGTGTGGTATTTTGTTTTTGTTGTGCCAATACTTAGAGTGGACGCATTTGATTCATGATGGTATGACAGCTACTACCGCTTCAGAAACTACTAAAGTGGTTAACTTTGGTCAGTTGTTTTTCATCATTACAGGCTTCCACGGTTTGCACGTTTTAGGCGGTGTTATTTTAAATACATGGTTGATGATTGCAGCTATGAACGGTCGCTTTGAAAAAGTTGGACACTACGAAATGGTAGAGAAGTTAGGTTTATACTGGCACTTTGTAGATTTGGTTTGGGTGTATGTATTCTTATGTTTTTATTTACTCTAATTATTGCAGAAAATAATATTATTAAATTTATAAATAGACAGATATGAGTTTTGAAGTTCCAAGCGAAGGGCATTTACACTGGACAGAAAAAGAATATAACGAAAGCAGAAGTTCGGTTTTAAAAACTATTATTATTCTTTCGGTAGTTACTGTTGTAGAGGTTGGTGTAGCAATGGTTTACGACAGTTTAGTAACTGACGGAAGCGGCAAGATATTTGTCAATTTGTTTATGGCTATTGCCAGCGTTGTAAAAGTTTGGTACATCATGGGCATATTTATGCACTTGGGGCACGAAACAAAAGGATTCAAGTTGACTGTATTGTTCCCATTCCTGTTTTTGATATGGGCAATTATTGCATTTACCATGGAGGGCGATAGCTGGAATGCCATGCGTAGCCTGCTGAATGGATTCTAAAAAGAACTGTTTTTGATTTTTTAAAAGCCGTTGCATGTTGCAGCGGCTTTTTTTATTCCATCTGTTAATTGAAACCTAATGTTCTGTAATGCGTAAGAGGATGCAAAATCTCTCGTATGCAAAAGTATTTCCCCAAAATGCTATTAGCACTATCGTATTGTATAGTGCTTATTCTTTTTACTTCCATTACATTCCCAACAACTAAAAGCAATGCTTCGGTAATAAAACTCGAAAAGATTTCTGTTAAGCATTTAGACTGGGATCAAATTGTTGTAAGTTTTGATGTGATTGATGAAAAAGGTGAAGAGCTTGTGCCCGAACAAACCACGGTGAAGGTTTTTAGTGCAAAAGGGAAGTTGATAGCTCAATCGTTTGGCAAAAGAGTATTGCTGAATGATGCTGAACTTGGTTCGGAAGAAACATTAAAAATAGAAGTAGAAGTTGTGGCAATGGGCAATAAGTTGATGCATAGCGAAGTGCTAAAGGCATCGAAAAAGCAAATGAATTTCAACCCCATGATTGTATATCCGCTGAAGAAGCATTTTGCCAAAATTGTACCGTGGAAAGTTCGGTAGCTCAACGGAGTATGAAAACGTTGAGTTTAACAGCGAAAATGTGCAGTATTTTTTGACGGTGAAAGATGAAGGCACGGGTAAAAAAATAGCAGTATCTGTAAAAAGAGGAAGTTCAAAATTCAAACTTTCAGATTCGCCACAGTATGACGATTTTAAGCCATATCTGGAGTCATCTATTGCCGATAATCGTGGTGCAACTTTGAAGTTTTCTTTTCTTGGAATTTGGAACGATAAAAACTTTGAAGGCGAAGCAACAGATGTTCATCTGGCATTTTCGGGTGTGGAGATTCGCAAACATGAGCGACCAGAGGTGCAAATCAAAAATGTAACAACGACTATTGCACAGGTAGAAAATGCCATCGTGTTAGGTTCGCTTTCTGAGATTCAAAAGTATGCGCGAGTTGCAGCTTCGCGATTATCCGAATCGTATCGTGTTATTCCGGAATCGTTGCATGTAAACGTTCATCAATGGAAGTTTGATGCAGCCTCCAACCTGTACGAAGCAAACATCAGTATGCAGTGGGCTAACACTTTTGCAACCGAAGAAAAATATGTAGTAAAGGGAACATTGATAGTGGATAAACAAGGGAAGCGCCCAGATTTTCAACGCAGCTATGCCAATCAAACTATTTTAGATATTGAAAAATATAACAAGCTGGAAAGAGCAATGGCTTCGGTGAAATAGAAGTTAGTTGATAGCACTCTATTGCATTGTTCTAACGATTTCTGGCTTTGCGTTCGGGCAGGTTTCGGAGCATAACGGTTTAAAGTTTTATATGAGCGCTCAGCTTTAATTATGCACGTTGCCGCCAATTGAGGCAACTCGCTGTTAGCGGCATGTGGTTTGGGCATTCGTCTTTGTCTGGCGGCTTTGAGAATTTGTTTGCAAACAGGATGGCATTATTGATTATGGTAGATAAATGTATGAACCTGTCCCCCCATTACCGAAAAGAGAATTCTCATAATGCTTTGAAAAATACAATTACTCTCTAACGAATTTCACCGCAGTGCCTTTGTCGGTTTGCAGAAAGTAAATGCCTTTTGTAAGACCGCTTACATCAATACTGTTGTTACCCCTGTTCAGGATTTGCGTAGCAATGGTTGCACCAAGCATATTTGCAATCTTGATGCTTGCCTTTTCCTTTACTTCAATGTTCAAGGTGATGTTAGCTGGGTTGGGGTAAACCGTTGTGATGCTGCTGTGGCTTGCCCCGTTAATGCCTGTTGTATTGCCAACAAACTTCATTACGGTGGCTTTATCATCATTTGCTATATCTCGATAAGCCAAGTATGGCTCTCCGCTTGTCGGTTGAAATGCAAGTGAAAGGTAATTTACCTGACCTGCCGAAAACCCTGGGCTACCTACATGTACCCAGGAAGTGCCATTGAACTTCATTACGGTAGCTTTCCAGGAAGTTGCTACATCAATAAAAGCCAGGAACGGTTCTCCGCTTGTCGGCTGAAATGCGAGAGAAGGGGAAGTTGCTACCCCTGCCGAAAACCCTTTCGGGCCGACATTTACCCAAGAAGTGCCGTCAAACTTCATTACGGTGGCTTTGTTAGAATGTGTTGCATCATTAAACGCCAGATACGGTTCACTGCTTGTCGGGTGAAATGCAAGGGAAGGGGTGAGTGTCGAACCTCCCAAAATCCCTGCTGCACCTACAATTACCCAGGAAGTACCATCAAACTTCATTACGGTGATTTTACCAGCATTTGCACCATCTTGAAACGCTAAGTACGGCTCTCCGCTTGTCGGCTGAATTTCAAGTGAAGTGTAATATGCTGTTCCTGCGGAGAACCCTGCTGTACCAACAATTACCCAAGCAGTGCCGTCAAACTTCATTACGGTAGCTTTGTAAGAATTTACTGCATCACAAAAAGCCACATACGCCTCTCCACTTGTCGGATTAACTGCAAGCGAAGGGTAACTTGCTTGCCCTGGTGAAAACCCTGCCTGACCTATATTTACCCAAGCAGTGCCGTCAAACTTCATTACGGTAGCTTTGTTAGAGTTTGCGCCATCTTGAAAAGCCACATACGGCTCTCCGCTTGTGGGATGAAATGCAAGTGAAGTGTAAGCTGCTGTTCCAGCTGAAAATCCTGCCACACCTACATTTACCCAAGCAGTGCCGTCAAACTTCATTACGGTGGCTTTGTTAGAATTTGCTCCATCATTAAACGCCACATACGGTTCCCCGCTTGTCGGATGAAATGCCGATGAAGTGTAATATACTTCCCCTTCAGAAAAACCAGTGCTGCCTACAGATGTCCATTGTGCGTTTACTTGTAATGCGCCAAAGAGCAAAGCGCAAACTGCTGAAAGTATAATTTTCTTCATTTTGTTTTTATTGTTACTCTTCAAAATGTCTAATTGTGGGCACAAAGTTACCAAAACTTCAGAAAAGTAAACATCAGTCGGCTTTTGGTGTAACGGTGTTGTCTTGGTTGCCTATAACACAAAGCTTACTCTACTGCTTTGCGCTTTGCTTTCCACCAAAAAAAAGCAATGGTGCCACCAACTAAATAGGGAGTAAGAAACAAATACAAAACACCTTTGTTGATGCCTGCTGCTGCGCTTGAGCCGCCTTCGAGCGAGGTTTCGGCACTGGCTTTACACATGGCGCATTGTGCAAAAATGTCGCTGCCGGCAAAGCACAAAATAAATACAAAGAATACAACAAGCAATAATTTCTGTTTCACAACCAACAATTTTACATTCTAATAATAGGGCGAAATCATAAGGTAAACAATAACGCCTGAAACACTTACATACAACCAAATAGGAAAAGTGATTCTTGCTATCTTTTTATGATTTGCAAACTCTGCCGTTAAACCCCGGTAAGCACTAAGCAAAATAAATGGAAGTATAACTGCCGCTAAAATAATGTGTGTTATCAGGATAAAGAAATATACACAGCGAATGCCGCCTACGCCACCGTAGGTGGTGCTACCACTAAGTATGTGGTGTGCTATGTAAGAAACCAAAAACAATATGGAAAGCACGATGGCTGCCATCATTGATTTTTTGTGCAAGGCATAGTTTTTTTGTTTCACAAAAAACAAAGCAGCCAATAGCAATAAACTGACAATTGAATTTATGTAGGCGTTTATTTTGGCAAAAATGTGTGTGTCGAATCCAAGATCTACATGTAGCTGTATTTGTTTGAGCAGCACTACGGCCACAAACACCACAAGCGAAACTAACCCAATTAGGGTATAGGCCAATTTGTCGTTTTTTTCAATGGTAGCTTTAAGCATCGCTTTAAAACAAGTCTTTAATTGTTGATTTTTTCTTTGGATCTTTTCTAAACGAGTAGCCTTTTTCGGTATCGCGCAAAAGCAACACTAAATCGCCCATCAATTTGTTTACGCTGGAAGAGTCTAAACCGTTGTAATAGCCACGAATGTTTCCATTCCAATCTACCAAAATAAACTTTTCGCTATGCACAAAATCATCGGGGCCGTCATCGTCTTTTGCGGTAACAAAAAAACCTTTTTGCGCCAGGTCGAAAACTTCTTGTTCGCTGCCGCGCAAGAAAAACCATTTGCCCGGTACTGCGTTGTGCAAGTCGGCATAGGCTTTTAATGCTGGTACAGAATCCTTTGCTTCATCTACTGAAATAGAAACAAGTTTTACCTTTTCGTCTTTGATAAAACTTTTTTGAATGCGTTCCATTTGGGTTGTCATTTTGGGGCACACACCCGGGCAGGTTGTAAAGAAAAAATCTACTACATACATCATTCCACCCAAGCTATCCAACTCTAATGAATCGCCCGATTGAGTTGCCAGTTTAAGGTTGGGAATTTTATGAAAAGCAGTGTCGCCCGATTCTGTTGTGCCAATTGCAAACATTGGTCGTGGCGATTTTGGTCGCGGAATTTTTGATAATGGTCGAAACAGTAAAATGAAAAATGCAGGTACTGCAATTACTGCCGCCAAGGCTAATACTCTGAATTTTGGATTCATGCGCTATGCTTTAAAAAGCGCGGCAAATGTAATACACAGATTTTCACGAAATGTTATTTATGCTTATCAAAAAAAGAACTGTGCGGCATTTCACTCTATTCAACCTAAGTTTCAGAAAATTGCAACACCCCTACCACCGTAAGCATTGCAATGAGTTGATGCGCGCACAGCCTTGTTTTTACAATCTGCTTGTTGAGCAAGGTTTATAAATGAGTAATAAACATTGGCAGATTTAGTTCTCTGATAATTTTATTTGACATGCTTTGTTCAAAAATTCGCGAAACTGCATTTCTGCCATAAGCGCCCATCACCACCACTGCATTTGCGCCATCGGTTTTTAAGTGATTCAGCAATTGCGATTCGGGTGTGCCGTTCAAAACTTTCAAACTTGCATTTGGAAAATGAGCAGCCATTAAATCGTTAAATGATGTGCCACCGGTTATGACATTGCCTTTTCCTTCATTTACGCTTACCACAGTGGTTTCCATATTGCCAAGTTCGGGAAACAGATAGCCAAACTGTTTTATTGCGTATATAGAAGACGGGCTGCCATCGTAGCAAAAAACAACTTTATCAAAATGCTCATAGTTTGTGGGTACAATAAGCACAGGGCATCTCGATTCGGCTAATAAATCTTTGATAAAATGGCTTGGACTTGAATCGCTTAATGAGTAAAAACTTAAGTTTTCATCTACTACAATAATATCTGTAAAGATACTTTCGCGCAGCAATTCATTTATAGGAATTCCCTTCTCTTTTTTTACTACAAAAGCAACATTTTGAGCTTTGCATTCTTCGGAAAACAACGCAACGTTTTTCGCAATCTTTTCTACATCTTCCGCTTCTATTTCTGCAATGGCAGCGAAGTCAATAAAAGGTTGATCCCACACATAACTGTATGTCATGCTCAGGTAGCGCATGTCGTGTAGAAAAACTCCAGTTATTTCGCTGTTCGATAACTTTGCTAAACGAATGGCATAGTCAATCGTTCCCTTCGAGAATTGTGTGCCGTCCATAGCGGCTATTATTCTTTTTTTCATACTGTGGTAGTATTTGTTTGTGATGCAAATATGCAACCGCTCGAACCCAAACAGTATGACTATCGTTCGTATGCAGTATGAGGCTTGTCAGTAGGAGTAAGCGGTATGCTATTATGCGCACTCCATGCGGCTTTTTGAATTAGTCCTTAATCCACTTTGCTATAATCTGCGAAACTTCTGCTGCCGATTCTTTCCAAACATGATTGCCATCGGTATATTGAAATTCGGAATTTCGGGTAGTTAGATTCAGGTACCCGTTTGTTGCCGGTGAAATGTCTGAAATAATGCTATCGAATTGAGGCATTAACTCTTGCTCTATTTTATATATTTCAGGATGAATGGGTAGTCGCACCAAGTACACGTTTCCATGCGGTTTTAAAAGTTGAATTGTTTGTTTCAGATATTGTAGCCTTACCGAAGAAAACTTATACTTAGGTAGGTTGTCGTTTCTATAGGTATCTAACTTTGATTTAAGTCTTTTTGATACAGAAGCAGAATCCATTTTAATGGTTACTTCGAGCCATCCGTCATCATGCAAAAGCATCGGGCCATCCATTTTGTTTAGCACTGTATGATACTGCCCTGCAAGGTTTTCAAGTAGATACTCGAAGTTTGGATTCATATTGACAAATGTTGTTTTTCCAACAAACGAGTTATTTTCTCTAAAATTGGTTGAATCGTTTGGGTCTTTTGTATCGCTGCAAATACTCCATGGGTCAACGGTTAGAATAAACACTCCGTTGGTGCTATTTTCATTCAGTTTTTTCTTTACGCTGTTAAAATAAGCAGGGCCATAAGGGCTGTTGGAAACAGTGAATGAGTAGTTGTAAATATCTTTATCTAAATGCTTTTTAAAGACATCGGGACGCACACCTTGGGCGGCTCGCGAAGTACCTAAAATTAGACTTTCCTGCTTTGGAGAAGTAAATCTTTTGTAAAAGGCATCAGTTTTGCCGTCTGCATTAGAAAGTAAGAGAAGAAAAGCCAATGAAACTAATAGGCAAAATGTAACTGTTTGGAAAACAAATTTTTTCATTCAATTAAAATTGAAAGTATATGAACTCTTCTTTTGAACCAAAATATAACATTATCAAAGTGGCAAGTAATACATAAAAAAACCATCTGAAAATTTTATGCCATTTCATCCCCAGTGTTGCAATGGCATATTGTTCTTCTCTACCTACCCACTCAATAATAATAAAGGCGATTAAAAAGACTGGTATTACCAGTCCGGTTTTCCAAACAATAAAATTTAGAGTATTGACATACCCTGCTTTTGAAAAAAGACCGGCAAACATGTTTTGAATATACTGAGTAGCGTGTGTGATGCTTTCGGCTCTAAAAAATATCCATGCAAAAACAGTTAAGCTAAAAGTTACCATCATTTGCATTAACTCTGTAACAGTAGGTAGTAGCCTGCCTTTTGCAACTATTTCCATATTGCTGCGGTTTGTTTTCATTATTATGGATGGCATAATAAAAAGTGCATTTAAGAAGCCCCATACAATAAAAGTCCAGTTTGCTCCGTGCCAAAATCCACTTACAATAAATATGATAAATGTATTGCGGATACGCATCCAATTTCCGCCTTTGCTGCCACCAAGAGGAATGTACAAGTAGTCTTTAAACCAAGATGAAAGTGATATGTGCCATCGCCTCCAAAACTCTGCAATGTCTCTTGAAAAATACGGGAACGCAAAGTTCCTTAACAACTCAATACCAAACAATCTGGCTGTGCCCAATGCAATGTCAGAATATCCCGAAAAGTCCCCGTAAATCTGGAAGGTGAAAAATAGGGCTCCTAATACTAATGTGCTGCCGCTCATTTCGGCAGAGTTATTAAAAATTTGATTGGCAAATTGTGCGCAGTTATCGGCAATCACCACTTTTTTAAATAGCCCCCAAAGTATCTGCCGCAAACCATCTACCGCTTTTGAGTAATCAAAAATTCGTGGTTTCTTTATCTGTGGCAGCAGGTGTGTTGCTCTTTCAATAGGGCCTGCAACCAACAGTGGAAAAAAGCTGACAAAAACAGCATAGTCCACAAAATTTCTTTCTGCTTTTATTCGGTTGTTGTAAATGTCAATTACATACGACAATCCGTGGAAAGTATAAAACGAAATTCCCACGGGTAGCACCACATCTATCATTAGCGGACTTACCTGCCAGCCAAGGTGAGAAACTGTTTCGGCAAAAGATTCGGCAAAAAAGTTGTAGTACTTAAAAACACCCAAAAAGCCAAGATTGACAACTATACTCAACCAAAACCAAAAATGCTTTGTTTTTTGGCTTTTGGCATCTTGCATTTTCAACCCTGTGTAGTAACCAATAGGGTTGAAAACATAAGTAGAAACATAAACCTCCAGTCCCAACAAGCATAGAAAAAGTAGCTTGAAAGCAGCAATAACGCATTTTGAAGTTTTAGATTTTTATTGGTTACAAACCAATAAAGAATGAATACTATCGGTAAGAAAATTGCGAAATCAACGGAGTTAAATAACATTTAGTTTATATATTCTTCAATATCTGAAATTGGCATTGTTGCAAACACTTTACTATCATTGCTGAATTGCCAACACACTTGTTACTAAAAGCCAAACTTAGCAAGTTTCAATACAATACCAATTTGTTAAGTGTACAATTGCCGTGGTTTGTGGCAGCGAACTATTTAGTAATAGTAAAATCACTAAATAGAAAATCTTCTGTATCCTTGCCTCGCAAAACAATAAATTTAGTATGGCAACTACAGCAGACATCCGTAATGGATTGTGTATTGAATGGAATCACGACATTTTTCAGTTTGTGGAATTTCAACACGTAAAACCTGGAAAAGGTAACGCATTTGTGCGTTGTAAGAT
>CAZYXR010000069.1:15759-15983 GCA_964650845.1 uncultured Chitinophagaceae bacterium | reverse complement strand
GTTTGGATCGTACTCTACTGAAACAACTTTTCCGGCAATATCAAACTTATCGCGTTTAAAATCAATAACACGGTAGCGTCTTTTGTGTCCACCACCTTTGTAACGCATAGTCATTTCACCTGCGCTGTTTCTACCGCCCGACTTTTTGATTGGAGCTAACAAACTTTTTTCGGGTTTGTTGGTAGTAATTTCTTCAAAATTCAACAACTCGGTAAAGCGTAAGC
>CAZYXR010000069.1:0-15749 GCA_964650845.1 uncultured Chitinophagaceae bacterium | reverse complement strand
TAATGCCCATGGCTTTTTTCTTTTAGTTTCCTATTTTGTGTTATCAGCAGTTAGGTATCTGCTATAATTAAAGAAAAATTTAATACTATATTTTATACGTTACCGTAGAAATCAATGGTTTCGCCATCGCGAAGGGTAACAAATGCTTTTTTATATGCTGGTTTAATACCGCGCGCTACACCTCTTTTAGTTTGGCGCACTTTTGCTTTACCCGGAATAATTGTAGTTCCAACATCAGCTACCTGAACATTATAATGTTGCTCAACTGCTTTTTTGATTTCCAGTTTATTGGCATCTTTAGCCACTTTAAAAACATAAGTATTTAGCTTTTCGCTAAGTTTTGTACCTTTTTCGGTAACTACCGGCTTAATTAATATTCCTGTTGCCATTGTTTCTTATTATTAGTTGTTAGCAAGATTAGCTTCAATTGCTTTTACCGCATTTTCGCTAAGCACCAAAGTTTTTGAATTCATTATATCAAAAATGTTCAAGGCACGTGCATCTACCAAATTAACGGTAGGAATGTTGCGCGAACTTTTCAAAAGACCATTGGTAACTTCACCAAAAACCACTGTACTTTTTACTCCGTTCAAGTTCAAACTCGCAAGTACTTTAACGAAATCTTTTGTTTTAGGTGTTTCAATGCTGAAGTCTTCAACTACAACAATTTTGTTGTCTTTGGCTTTATACGTCAATGCACTTTTACGTGCAAGGTCTTTTACTTTCTTATTTAACTTAAAATCGTAGCTATGAGGTTTAGGTCCAAAAACACGACCTCCCCCGCGAACAACCGGAGATTTCATATCGCCACGTCTTGCACCACCCGTTCCTTTTTGGCGGAATGCTTTTTTAGTGGTACGGGCAATTTCCCAACGCTCTTTTGCTTTGTGAGTACCTTGGCGTTGCGCTGCCTGAAACTGACGAACTGCCAACCAAACCGCGTGGTCATTAGGCTCCACAGCAAAAATGCTGTCTGCAAGTTCTACTTCGCGACCAGTTTCTTTGCCGTCTTTATTCAATACTTTTACTTTCATACTGTATAGATTTTAATGTGAATTTCACACCCCTCCTTAAAAAAGGGACGCAAAAATAGAAAAACAACGGATGTAAACAAGTTTCATTTCAGAAAATCTTTATGAAATAGAACTTCAAGCTTTTTTTTGCGTATCCACGAAGCGAAGCGTCCTGAAATTTAGACTAATGACAGCAACATCAAACCTAAAAAAACAACTTTCTAATGAGTCATCTAAATCGCCTCACTCCTGCTATATAGAATGAGGAACTGCAACTCTACTATCAAGATATTTTACACAATACTCACCACAAATCGCACTATTAACTACTTTTGGCACAATAATTGATGGTATTCTCACACTATACATTCAATAAAGATGAAAAAAAATTACACACTAACATCTGCTCTTCTTCTATTCTCAATCTGTTTTATTCATGCGCAATCAGGGCGTGTGGGGATTGGCGAAAGCGCGCCAGGAAGTAAAGGATCAATTAAAGGAAATCTCTCTGTGGGTTCTAATTATTCAACCCTATCGGCACCAACTGATGGTGCAATTATTCAAGGCAGAGTGGGTGTAGGCACAAGCAATCCCGACAATTCATCGGTTTTAGAAATTAACTCCGACAGTAAAGGCGTATTGTTTCCAAGATTGACGAGTGCGCAAAGAACCGCAATTGCCAATGCAGTAGCAGGATTGTTGGTTTATGATACCGATATAAGTGCGTTTTACTATTTTGATGGAAGTATTTGGCGCAACGTAAGTACGGGCGGTCCGCAAGGACCAACCGGTGCAAAAGGAGATACCGGAGAAAAAGGAGCAACGGGTGATACTGGTGCTAATGGAGCAACGGGCATTACCGGCTTTTTGCAAAATGGCACTGCAACGGGACAAACGCCAAGATGGAATGGCTCGAATTGGATTATTGACGCCAATATTTATAACAATGGTGGCAATGTGGGCATTGGAGCCGGAGTGCCGGGTCATAAATTAGATGTTGCAGGCGGCTCTATCAGAACCGACAATCAATTAATATCAACCGTTGCTACCGGCACAGCACCACTTGCTGTAAGTTCCACTACTATGGTTACAAACCTAAATGCCGATAGGCTGGACGACCGCCACTTATCAGAAATTCAATATCACCAATCGAGCCGAGATTTTCCAAATGGCACGCTGATACAAACAGATATTGACTATTCCGTAACCAGTGGAGACCCGTGGATGTTGGAGATTGAAGGTAATTCTTACGGGCAATTAGTTCCTATTGATTTAAAAATTCAAGGCTATATCTATTACGATTCACTAATTAGCGTGGGTGGCATCTCAAATGGCACATCTATAAACGGACTATCAGCCTTCAATTATGGTGGGTATTTATGTTTTTGGTTTCCTAATCAAGCATATTGGAATGGCTATAATGTTTTTATAAATGACAACTATGCCGGAATAAAAAGAAATCGTTTAGTTTCAATATCACATCAATCTAAACCGGGTGCTATTACAAAAGAAATTCAGTTAACCCCCAAAATACGCCAGTCATGGCATTCGGGAAATTTTTCACCCGGCAGTTTTTCTTCTGGCTCGGGAACAACAAATCATCTTACAAAATTCACCTCGGGTACCACAATTGGCAATAGCCAGATATTTGAAGATGGCAGCAACAATGTGGGTATTGGAACCAATATTCCTGTTGCACATTTAGAGTTGGAAGGACCTTCGGCAAACTGGAATGAAACCACACCAGGCTTAGATGTTGGTTCGGTACACTTAGACCCAGGTTATGGAAACGATCACTATGGTAGTGCCATTACATGGGGCGCAAGTGACGATCCGAAAAGTGGTGATGATGCACAAGCAGGGATTTATGTGCGCAGCGATGGCAGTTATGGAACAAAAATGTATTTTGCTACAACAGATGCTTACGTTACTGGATCTAAAACAAGAATGGCGATAGACAATACTGGCAACGTTGGTATCGGCACGCCATCACCATCTTATAAAATGCATATTTATGGCGCGGCAGGCAACCCACCATTGGTAATACAAAACCCCGATGGCGCAATTGCAATTGGAACAGAAAATGCAGGCTATGCACATATAACTACAGATAGACCTCGGTTTTATTTTAATAACAGATTAATAGTTGACGAAGGAATAATAAGCAGCTATGATGAAGATTTAGATCTACAAACTTCTGAAACTACGCGCATTTCAGTATCAAACAGCACAGGCAATGTAGGTATTGGCGTTAGCAATGCAGGTGCTAGGTTGGAGGTAAACGGGCAAGTAAAAATAACAGGGGGCAGCCCTGGTGCCGGCAAATACTTAAAATCGGATGCCAATGGTCTTGCCACTTGGGATTACGCCACCAACCCTTGGGAAATCATGGGCACCAACGTTAGGCAAATTTGTGAAAGTGGCAGCGCAGACTTGACTTACGAATGGGGAGTTACATATAATAACGTTGGTACAATTTTAAGGGTAACTTGCAATACATGGAACGTAGGTCGTAGAGTGTGCACATACCCTCCCTACCCTACAGGAGATACCGAACCTTTTACTTGGGGAGGCGCTTGTTGGTTTTGGGATACGCATTCAAGTTGGGACAACAGTTGCTCAACGGCATACCATAGTTACTACTACCAAGACACTTATGGCAAATATTATATGCCTGGTGGTAATGGCTGCGACCAACTGCCAACTGTTTACAGAAGAAAACTTTAAACACTCAGCTGTATGAAACTGCCAATTTTTGTATTGAAAAAGGTGTGGCTTTTTGTAAAGCCTAGTTTTGAGGTGGCAAGCGTGTTTAAGATGCTCGCCTTGTGCTTTATTGTGTATCGGTTGTTTTGCACAAATTTGCTTGCTTCTACCGAGCATGTTAGTTCAAAAAACACAGCAAACAGCAACTTCAACGAATCTTGTTTTGAAGGAGTTGATAGCAAAGCTCCATGGGAATATATGGGAAATGATGTAACACAAATTTGCTCTGCTGCGTTGGAATATTACGAGTGGGGTGTTCAATATAACACCCGCGGCCCCATAATACGAGTAACGTGCAACACATGGAATTATGGTTATAGAGTATGCACCAATCCGGAGTATGCGCAAGCAGATGCCGAACCATTTGTATGGGGCGGTGAGTGTTGGATTTGGGGCACAAGTTCCACCTTAGATGATTTGTGCCCATCGGGTTATCACTTATACTATCAACAAGATGCTAATGGTCGATTAAACACAGTTGGCGGTAACGGCTGCGGCTCACTTCCGGCAGTTTATCGCAGACTTTACTAATGACATTTCCTACAATATCTGCACTTTCGCCACTATACTATTTTTTTACTCATGCGAAAGTTGTTATTGCTACTAACATTATTATTCCTAAAAGTTAGCGTAAATGCAGTATCCTTGAAAGGGCAGATATTGGCAAAAAAAGGCACTATACCATCGAAAGTTTACGTAGCAAGTTTTTTAAACCAAACAGCCATAGACACTATAGCTGTAAACCTATATGGTGGCTTTACTTATGAGCTAAAAGAAACTGTACCAACACTATACCGAGCCCAATGCGGCAGAGGTAGTTTTCTCTTTTTTGTAGCGCCACAATCTAAAGAGGTGCGTGTAAAGTTAAGCACCGAAAATGGCGACATCATAAATGCCGAAACAGAGGACTACAAAGAAGATGAAGCATACAACGCATTAACCAAGTTGTTTGAAACTTTTGATGTTGCCATTGGCAAAGCCATTGAAGAAAATGGGAACGACACACTGTATCAAATCATCCTAAATGATTTTTATAGAGAAATGCAGGGCTTTAGCGTGTATTATAAGGGCACATTGGCTGCCGATATTATTATCGAAATGCGCAAATTCGACCCGCAAAAACTTACTACACCAAATACACTTTCAAACTATCGAAAAATCTTTTTCGATAAAGTAAATTTCACCGATACTGCATTAACTGCAATTCCTATTTACGCCAATATGGTGGATTTTTTTTCAAAAGAACTTTGCACTGCCGCAAGTGATGAACAAAGAAAAAGAGCAATATCTGGTTTGATGAAAAAAACATCCCTCATAAAGCGCAACTATAATTTCACTGCCGAAAAAATATTTGTAAGTGCCGTAACCGGCAAGTCCGACAAAACAGCTCTCACTTTTATTGAATGGATGCAAAAAGATGCCGACACTAACTCGCTGCCGGTACTCTATGCAAAAGCAAAAAGGCTCGCAGCGTCCATGCCAGGGCAAAATTATAAAGACCTCGACTTAGGAAACAAACACACAGGAAACTCATTAGCACAAGTAGTTGCCCACAACAAATACACCTTATTGGTTTTCTGGCAAAGCACGTGCCAACACTGCCGAGAAACATTGCCACACATAAGACAATTACACTCATTTTTTGGCAATAAAAGTTTTGATGTGTTTGCAGTAGCCACCGATGATGAACCCGAACCGTGGCAAGTGTTTTTAAAAGAACTGCAACCCAACTGGGCAAGCAATGCAATTATCACCGAACCCAACAATCCAACACTAAAGCATTACTTCATCACACAATTACCAACCTTAATATTAATCAACCAAAACGGTGTAATTGAAAAACGATTGAGCGGAATAAAAGAAATTGGCACTTTTTTGGAAGCCAAATTGCAATAGCTGCAACCATCCGTAGTAATAAAATTCCCAATTTTCCTTTTTTCATACCTCAACAACGCCAAAACCCTATCTTAGCGCGCATTTTTTTACAATACATCTAAGTTTAGAACGATATAAAACAACTGATAGAGCATAAAAGTTATGGCAAATTTTTTAGAAAAACTGTTCGGAAAAGTATTTGGAAGCCGTAGTGAACGAGAATTAAAACAGATGCAACCACTTGTTGCAGCGGTAAATGAAGCATACGAAAAACTCAAAACGCTCAGCAACGACCAACTACGCAACAAAACTCACGAATTTCGCACAAAGATAAATGAGCATTTAGAAGAAATTGACCAGCAAATAGCCGCCCTGAACGAGCAAGCAGCTACCACAACAGACGTACACGAAAAAGACAGCACCTACAAACAAGTAGATGAATTGCGCAAGCAGCGCGACATCAAAATTGAAGAAGTGCTAAATGAGATTCTGCCCGATGCATTTGCAGTGGTAAAAGAAACAGCCTATCGTTTTTCAAACAACGATGCGGTAGATGCAACAGCAACAGATTTAGACCGCGAGCTTGCTGTTAGCAATCCTAACATTGAGATAACTGGAAACTATGTAAAATATCACACCACTTGGAACGCTGCCGGCACCGAAGTAAAATGGAACATGGTTCATTACGATGTGCAGTTGATAGGCGGTATAGTTTTGCACCAAGGAAAAATTTCCGAGATGGCAACAGGCGAAGGAAAAACTTTGGTAGCTACCCTTCCGGCTTACCTGAATGCCTTACCGGGCGAAGGCTTGCACATTGTAACTGTAAACGATTATTTGGCACGAAGAGATAGCGAATGGAACGGTCCAATTTTTCAATTTCTTGGTTTAAAAGTAGATTGTATTGACAAATACCAACCGCACAGTGAAGGCAGAAAAAAAGCCTATGCGGCCGATATTATTTACGGCACCAACAATGAATTTGGCTTCGATTACTTGCGCGATAACATGGTGCGCACACCCGAAGAAATGGTACAGCGCAAACACCACTACGCAATGGTGGATGAGGTTGACTCTGTATTAGTTGATGATGCAAGAACACCACTTATTATTTCGGGGCAAGTAGATAGCAGCGATGAAAAAGAGTTTTATGAATTAAAGCCGCGAATAGCACGTTTGTATGAAGAACAGCGCAAAGCTACCACTCAATTTATTACCGATGCAAAACGATTGATTAAAGACGGCAAAGACGGATATAAAGAAGGCGAAGGCGGTCTTTCATTGTATCGCGCATTTCGTGGCTTGCCTAAAAACTCAGCCTTAATAAAACTATTGAGCGAGGCAGGAATGCAACAAGTATTGCGCAGTGCCGAGAATTACTATTTAGGCGAGCAACAAAAAAATATGCCAATTGTGGACACCCAATTGCTGTTTACAATTGATGAAAAAAACAACTCAGTAGATTTAACCGAAAAAGGAATTGAACTGATAACAGGCTCGGGCGAAGACGCTACATTTTTCATTATCCCCGATGTAGGTGCCGAGATTGCCGAAATAGAAAAAAGCGGATTAACACCCGAAGAAAAACTGCAACGCAAAGATAAGCTAATGCAAGATTTCGCTATTAAAAGCGAGCGCATACACAGTGTAAATCAATTGCTGAAAGCATACACCATGTTTGAACGCGATGTGGACTATGTGGTAATGGATGGCAAAGTGAAGATTGTAGATGAAAACACTGGTCGTATTCTTGATGGAAGAAGATACTCGGATGGATTGCACCAAGCAATAGAAGCCAAAGAAAATGTAAAAGTAGAAGCTGCCTCGCAAACTCTTGCTACCATTACCTTGCAAAATTATTTCCGCATGTATCATAAACTTTGCGGAATGACTGGTACTGCCGAAACAGAAGCAGGCGAGTTTTGGGATATCTACAAATTGGAGGTTTCCAGCATTCCTACCAATAGAGCAATTACCCGCGATGACAAAGAAGATTTGGTGTACAAAACCAAACGCGAAAAATTCAATGCCATTATTGATGATATTGTAAAACTTACGGCAGAAGGTCGCCCTGTGCTGGTTGGTACCACCAATGTAGAAGTAAGTGAATTGCTTTCGCGCATGATGACCCTGCGCAAACTGAAGCATAATGTATTAAATGCCAAACAACATCAGCGCGAAGCCGAAATTGTTGCCGAAGCAGGAAATGCAGGCACCGTTACCATTGCCACAAACATGGCAGGTAGGGGAACAGATATAAAAATAAAAGACGATGTAAAAAAAGCCGGAGGGCTTGCCATTATTGGCTCGGAGCGGCACGACTCCAGAAGGGTTGATAGGCAATTGCGCGGTCGTGCAGGTCGCCAAGGCGACCCTGGAAGCTCTCAGTTTTATGTTTCGCTTGAAGATGACTTGATGCGACTTTTTGGTAGCGACAGAATTTCTAAACTCATGGACAGAATGGGTTACAAAGAAGGCGAAGTGTTGCAACACAGCATGATTTCTACAAGCATAGAACGCGCACAAAAAAAAGTAGAAGAAAATAACTTCGGCATTCGCAAACGCTTATTGGAATACGATGATGTAATGAACAAACAGCGCGATGTAATTTATACTCGCAGAAGACACGCCCTATTTGGCGAAAGGCTTGCATTGGATGTATTGAACACCTTTGAAGACTTAGCAAGCGAACTGGTACAACAAGGCTTAGAAGCACGCGATTACGAACAATTTAAGTTAGATGTAATTCGCTATTTTTCTTTAGACACTTCTATTACAGAAAGTGAATTTTTGAAAGGCAATGCCACCGAAACTTCCAATAAATTATTTGAAGAAGTAGTAGAAATATACAAACGTAAGTTAGACGACATAAAAGCCGAGGCATTGCCAGTGCTTACTAACCTTTTCAACGAAAAAGGCGACCAAGTTAAAAACGTAATAATACCATTCAGCGATGGGCAACATGGCATCAATATTTTTGTTGATTTAAAAGAAACAGTACAATCAAATGCCGCAAACTTGCAAGCAGCAATTGAACGCTCTATATCGCTGGTGCTAATTGACGATTCGTGGAAACGACACTTACGTTCAATGGATGATTTGAAGCAAGAAGTGCAAACGGCTGGTTACGAACAAAAAGACCCATTGGTAATTTACAAAATCGAAGCCTTCAAAGTTTTTCAAGCTATGCTCAGTCAAGTAAACCGCGAAATTGCTTCGTTCCTTTTCAAAGGCCACATTCCACGAAGCGAAGGCAAACAACAACAAACCCGCGAAGCGCAACAACCACCTCAGCAATATGCAAAACGCATGAGCGAAGGCAGAGGCGAAGTTGAAAGCACACAACAGCAATCGCAACGCGAAGCGCAACAACAAGCACCCCAACAACACAGAGAGAAAATAGACCCTGTAAGAGTGGGTCCAAAAGTTGGTAGAAACGACCCTTGCCCTTGCGGAAGCGGTAAAAAATTCAAGGCTTGTCATGGTAAAGACGAAGCATAGCATTGTGTAAAATCAATAACATGGAAATCAACAAACTCCCCTCCCCTATGGGTTTATATCCGATGACAAAACGAGTGGGCAATCTCGTTTTTGTGTCAGGTATGGGGCCGCGCAAAGCCGGCACCGATGAAATTCCCGGCTTGCAAACCGACAAACACGGCAACTACATTTCGTTTGAATTTGAAGCGCAAGTACATTCGGTTTTTGCTAATGTAAAAACAGCTTTGGAGCAAGCCGGCAGTAGTTGGGATAAGATTGTAGATGTAACAGTTTTTTTGGTAAACATGAAGCGCGATTTTCATGCCTTCAATAAACTTTATGCCGAATACTTTAAGCATAATTTGCCTTGTAGAACTACCGTAGAAGTAAGCAGCCTCCCATCGGCAATTGCCATTGAACTAAAAGTAATTGCCGAAGCCTAAAAGTTAAACTTCCTACTACCGCACTACGCAATTAAAGCGAGTTGAATAGCGAAAATAGCATCATCGTGAAGCTGCTGTTCAATGTCGCTTCTAAAATCTAAAATCTCATTTCTAAAACCTATGTTCGCCACATGGCAGCTACCGATACCAATTGGCCCGATAACAAACTTTTTTTGTTAGATGCGTATGCACTAATCTACCGAGCATATTTTGCTTTTATTTCAAACCCCTTGCGCAACAGCAAAGGTATGAATGTGAGTGCCATTTCGGGCTTTACGCAAACGCTAATTGAACTTATTCAAAAAGAAAAACCTACACATTTAGCAGTAGTGTTCGATAGCGCAGAAGAAACCAGCAGAGCCGTTGAATATTCATTCTACAAGGCCAATCGCGAGGCCATGCCCGAAGACATTGGCAATTCTATTCCATGGATAAAGCAAATTATTGCTGCAATGAAAATTCCGGTGGTAGAAGTGCCCGGCTACGAAGCAGATGACATCATTGGCACTCTTGCAAAACAAAAAGCCAAAGAGGGGCACTTGGTGTACATGGTAACGCCAGATAAAGACTACGGGCAATTAGTAGAAGAAAACATTAAAATTTACAAACCGGGTCGCCAAGGCAGCGATGTAGAAATACTTGGTGTAAAAGAAATATTAGCAAAGTGGGAAGTTGAAAAACCCGAGCAAGTAATTGATATACTTGGGTTGTGGGGCGATAGTGTAGATAATATTCCCGGCATTCCGGGAGTGGGCGAAAAAACCGCAAAGAAATTGATAAAAGAATACGGCTCGATGGAAAACATCATTGACAATGCCGAAAATATAAAAGGCAAGTTGGGCGAAAACATTAAAACCTTTGCCGAACAAGGTCGTATTTCAAAACATTTGGCTACAATAATTTTAGATGTTCCGCTGGATGTTACTGACGAAGATTTACATTTAGATGAACCGGATAAAGAAACACTCACGGCACTTTTTGCAGAACTTGAATTCCGCACACTTGGTCGCAAATATTTGGGCGAAAGTTATACCGTAAATCAAAGCACTGCAAACACGCCACGCCCCACTACATCAACTTCGGCACAAGGAGATTTATTTGCATCGGCAGTAGAAGTAGCCGCAGCACCACAACCCGAAGAACGAGGTAAAAACATTCAAAACACAGCACACAATTACTGCATTGCCACTGATGATTTTTCATTACAAAACGAAACCCAACAATTCATTTCTATTGATGAGTTGTTGAGCATACTAAACGCTGCCGAAGAGTTCTGTTTCGACACCGAAACATCTTCGCTCGACTACTTCGATTTGGATATTGTAGGTCTTTCATTCAGCATCAAATCGAGCGAAGCATATTATGTTCCTGCGGCAAAAAACTTTGCTGATGCCAAACTGTTAATACAAAGATTCAAAGCAGTTTTAGAGCATCCGCAAAAAATAAAGATTGGACAAAATGTAAAGTTCGATATGCACGTATTGCGCAATTATGGCATAAATGTTTCTTTACCTATTTACGACACCATGCTGGCACACTATTTAGTAGAGCCCGACATGAAACACGGCATGGATTATCTAAGCGAAACTTACCTTGGCTACACACCGGTACACATTGACGAATTGATAGGCAAGAAAGGTAAAAATCAAGGCAGTATGAGCGATGTGCCGTTAGATAAAATAGCAGCATATGCAGCCGAAGATGCCGACATCACCTTGCAGTTGAAACATGTGCTTGCGCCAATGGTACAGCAACGCGAAGTAGAAAGCGTGTTGCAAGAAATAGAGCATCCACTAATACCGGTGTTGGCAGAAATGGAACACGAAGGAGTGAAAATTGACAGCGCATTTCTAAATAGTTACAGCAAGGAATTAGAAACCGATTTACTTGCCTTGCGCAGTAAAATTTTTGAACATGCCGGAAGAGAGTTCAACATTGATTCGCCAAAGCAATTAGGCGATGTTTTATACAATGAAATGAAACTGCCATTTGAAGGAAAGAAAACTTCTACCGGACAACTTTCTACCAATGAAGATGCGCTTCAGGGCTTGGTTCAACACCACCCTATTGCAAACCTATTACTCGACTTTCGCGAGCTTGGCAAATTGAAAAGCACTTATGTGGACGCATTGCCGCAATTGGTACATTCAAAAACCGGCAGAATACACACAACATTTAATCAAACCATTGCCGCTACCGGAAGGTTAAGTTCGGTTTCGCCCAACCTGCAAAACATTCCTATTCGCACCGAGCGCGGGCAAATGGTGCGCAAAGCATTTATAGCACGCGATGAAAACCATATTCTTTTAAGTGCCGACTATTCGCAAATAGAGTTGCGTTTGGTTGCCGAAATCAGCAAGGATGAAGCCATGCTCGAAGCCTTCGACAATGGTATGGATATTCATGCAGCTACTGCCGCAAAAGTGTATGGAGTAAACGTGAGCGAAGTAACTAAGGCACAGCGCAGCAATGCCAAAATGGTAAACTTTGGCATCATCTATGCAATTTCTGCATTTGGTTTAAGCCAGCGATTAGGCATTGCACGCAAAGAAGCTGCCGAGTTGATTGACAATTACTTCAAACAATTTCCGGGTATAAAAAATTACATGGACGAAACGCTGCGTTTTGCGCGCGAACACGGTTATGTACAAACTATTAAAGGCAGAAAACGTTTTTTGAAAGACATTAACAGCCGCAATTTTACCGTGCGTGGGTTTGCCGAGCGTGAAGCCATCAACGCACCGGTGCAAGGCAGCGCAGCCGACATGATAAAAATTGCCATGATAAACATCCAACAAGAATTCAAACAACGAAAGCTGCAAAGCAAAATGACTTTGCAAGTGCATGACGAGTTAGTGTTTGATGCTCACAAAGATGAAGTTGAAACCATCAAGCCAATCATTCAAGAGCAAATGATTCAAGCCATTAAAACTCGTGTGCCAATTTTGGTAGAAGTAGGCATGGGAAGCAATTGGCTGGAAGCGCATTGAGTAAACGCACGAAACAAACAACAAGCGCAGCTACGCAAAGTTATTGTATCCAAAATCCGACTTTAAAATTCTATACACCTCATTTACTGGCAGACCCACCACATTAAAATAATCGCCATCAAATTTATTGATGGCAACTGCGCCAATCCACTCTTGGCAGGCATACGAACCCGCTTTGTCATAAGGTTTAAAAGTATCAACGTAGTAAGCAATTTCGTTGATTGAAAGCTGATTGAAACTTACTTGAGTTGATTTTGAAAAACCAACTTCTTTTTGCGTTGAAAAAATGCAAACACCGGTAACTACAGTATGTGTTTTGCCACACAACTCCTGCAACATATTAATTGCATCGCTTCTATCGGTAGGCTTTTCGTAAATTTTATTATTGAGAATCACTACTGTATCTGCGCCAATAACCACATCGTTCTCCGAAATTTCGCCTGCAAATGCATGGGCTTTTTTCCGCGCCAAATGCAAAGGAATTTCTTCTAACAACACACCTTGTGGGTGCTCTTCATCTACATTTTTCGACTGAACAGAAAAATGAATTCCTGCCATTGCAAGCAACTCTTTTCTACGTGGAGAATTTGATGCAAGAATAATGTTGGGCATCATTACTTATTTTGAAAAATAATAGAAAAGCGGCAGCGTAGCGATACCAAAAATCATCACCACTTTCATAATGGTACTTTGCACCTTAAAATCAATTTTACTATCTGCCACAACCAACGGTAACATATTTACCAATGCCGGAAACATCAAAAAAAGTGCCGAATACCAAAAGTGATTTTTGGCATCGCCATTCCAAAAAACATACATCAAAAAACCGATACCCGCACAGAGCAACAACACCAACATCACTAATACAATTCTCGTAGCTTTTACACCAATTAAAATTGGTAATGTTTTATGATTGGTAGAAGCGTCTGCATCCATATCCTCTACATCTTTGGCAATTTCACGAATCAATGTTGTAAGAAAGGCAAACAGCGCGTAACCTTGCAAGTTCAACATTACAATTTGCTTTAATCCGGCATTAAATTCGGGTTGCAATAGTTTCGACTCAAACAACACCGGAACAGCAAAAACAAAACCGCAAAGACCAGCCACCAACACATTGCCAACCAGCGGGTACTTTTTTAGTGTTGCAGAATACTGCCAAAGTAAAATGGCGGTAAGCAAAAAGATGTTTGCCAATTTTAAACTTTCAACTTTCCATGCAAGAAAAAATGCCAAACCAATACCAAGCGCATTCAATGCAAAAACAATGTACATGGCTTCGTCTAAAGAAATATAGCTACCAAGCACTGTTCGGTTGGGCTTAAATTTTTTATCCTGCGCAAAATCAAAATAGTCATTGATAACATTTCCGGCTGCCATAATGCTCATTACACTCAATGCAAGCATCCACACTCCGGCAACAGACAAAGTGGGCGAAACATTAATCACCTTCATATTCGCATTGATAACAAAATGCTGAAACAATAAAATGCTTGCTCCGGCTATCAACACATTAAACCAACGAATCAACTTAAAAAAGGCAACTGCTTTTTTCATACAATTGAAGATGTAAGAATAGTATGGCTTATCGGCATATTCAAAACAGCTTATAAACAAAAAACTGCCGTTATTCCCCATATAAAGCGATTAACATCAATCAAACTTTTTTTTGCCAAAACCCCTTTTATATTTACATAAAATTAATCCGATATATGAAGCATATTTTTACATTTCTCCTCTGTGCATTTACATTAAGCACTTCACTTGTAGCCCAAGAAAATTTCAGACAACAAGACCGATGGTTAGCATTGATAGATTATGCGCAAGTAAAGCCAGAAGCCATTAGCAAAGCGGCTCCGCATTTTCCAAAAACAAATGTTAGGAACGAAAAATCATATAAAGAGTATGCAGAAAAATTAAAGCAATGGAAGAAACGCTATCCATCGGAAGTAGAATCACTACTCGCCATCGCGGAGATTAAGCAGTTAAATCCTTCGCGAGTACATTTAGGCTTGCAACAAGCAACTGATGTACGTAAGTTTGAAAACAGCTATTGGCAATGGGTGCAAGCAGCAGGCTTAACTGCAAATGAGTTGAACACATTTGCACCAAACTTTCCCAAGCCCAGAATCACGGATGATTTGAATAAGAGTGAAGCAGTTTATGATGCAGCATTGCAAGATTGGATGAAGCTGTTTCCAAAAGAGCATGAAACACTTTTAAATCATCCACAACTTGTATCATTAAAAAAAGAACATCAAACCGTAGTTGTGGACGCGCCAATTACAGAGCCGTTTGTACTGATGGAAGTGAAAGAAAACATACCGCAAAAATCCGACTACGATTCGGGCAATGAAGCCTTAGATAATTTGCGTTTCGATTTGGCAGTAAAGCATTGGTATTTTAAATACAAACCCGATGAATATCTTACCCGATATAACGTTACCGAGTATCATAAAAACGTTGAACAAAAACAGTAAGCCTTCAACTATTTACCACACAAAAAAATCTTTTCTATGAACAAACACTATACACTTTTCCTATTCATATTATTCTCAGTTTTCATCAATAAAATTGTCGAAGCCCAAATGCGAGACGGAGCCATGCGCGTTAGTCTTCGCTACGAAAATGTGTGGGCGCAAAGTGGCGATGACGTTTGGCCGGATGCAGATGAATTCAACAACGAAGGTTTTGTACGCGACTACCCCGATTTAGACAATGCCGGATTTTTTGGCACTGGCACACGCAGTTGGGGCAACGGAACATTTGCCTGTTGCGGCCCATACACTTCGGCAATGCCGGGCGGCACTTGGTTAAAAGATTTCACTTATGGCACATTCAACTCTCCTGCATTTACGCTTACACCCAATGGTTTGCAAACAAGGCAATTAGGCTGGGAAGATGATTGTTGGGATTGTTGCAGCGGCACAGTTGTATTAGGTATATGCTTTGCCAGTTGCAATGCTTGCCCCGGCAGCGCATACCGAAACTCTTATCAAAACCCCTGCCCGTGCAGCACAGGCAACACCTGTGGTTGCACTGCCGATGACCAATACTGCGACCAACAAATGGGCGGCACAAACATCTTGCAGTTTCGCGATGTGCCGCCATACCAATGGGCATACAAAGGCGTAACAAAAACTGGCGATGCTGGTTATAGTGGCGGCTGCGGAAGCGACAAT
>CAZYXR010000068.1:0-16164 GCA_964650845.1 uncultured Chitinophagaceae bacterium | reverse complement strand
ATGGCACTCAATTACTGGCTGCGTTACAAAATGAATGAAAGTAACTTGACGGCTGCCGCACTGCTTGAAGTAGAGTAATTGTAGCATTTGTGTGCCATACACACATCAGTATGCAAATCTCTTGTCATTCATTTACAGAATATGTTCATTGATTTGCCGCATTATAAAATTTTATGCGTATACACTTAATTGCTATTGGAGGTGCTGTGATGCACAACATGGCTATCGTTTTATCAAGGCAGGGGCATCGCGTTACCGGTTCCGATGATGCCATTAACGACCCTGCAAAAACCAATTTGGCAAACGAAGGTTTGCTGCCCGCGGCAATAGGGTTCGATGAAAAAAGTATTTCGGAAGATATTGATGTTGTGATTTTGGGGATGCACGCCCGTTTAGATAACCCCGAGTTGAAACGTGCGCAGGCACTGGGGTTAAAGGTGGTTTCTTTTCCTGAATATCTTTTTGAGATTGCTAAAAACAAGAAGCGAATAGTAGTTGCCGGCAGCCATGGCAAAACAACTATCACCAGTATGATTATGCATGTGCTTACATATGCCGCGCTGGATTTTGATTACATGGTTGGTGCGCGAGTAAAGGGTTTTGATACGGCTGTGCGACTTACCGAAACTGCCCCAATAATTATTTTAGAAGGCGATGAATATTTGGCTTCGCCATTGCAGCCCGAAAGTAAATTTATGTTTTACAAACCTCATGTGGCTTTGATTTCGGGAATAGCGTGGGACCACATAAATGTGTTTCCTGTGTATGAAGATTATGTAAATCAGTTTGTGAAATTTACCAACAGTATCGAATCAAGTGGCAGTTTGATTTGGTGCGAAGAGGATGCAGAATTGATGAGAGTGGCACCGCAGTTTAATAGCGAGGTAAAACAATTAACGTACAGAACTCCATCGCACGAAATTGAAAACGGTGTTACATGTTTGATAACCGAGCGTGGCGATTACGAGCTAAAAGTTTTTGGTAAGCATAACCTGATGAACTTAGAAGGTGCAAGATTGGTGTGCAACGAAATAGGTGTAAGCGATGCTGTTTTTTATACTGCCATACAAAGTTTTGAAGGTGCAGCCAACAGGTTGCAGTTGCTGTTTAAGAACAATACCACAATTGTGTTTAAAGATTTTGCACACTCACCATCAAAGCTGAAAGCTACGGTAGATGCAGCACGCAGCCAGTTTGCCGAAAGAAAATTGATAGCGGTAATGGAATTGCATACCTTTAGCAGTATCAACGAAAACTTTTTGCCCGAGTATGCCGGAAGTATGGATGTGGCAGATGTGCCAATTGTGTATTTAGACGAACATACTTTTGCGCTAAAGCAAATGAACATGTTGCAAGACGATGCAGTAAAAGAAGCGTTCAATAATCAAGAGTTGCAAATTATTCGTTCGCCTAAAGCATTGAAAGAAAAATTGCTTTCAGAAGACTGGGGTAATTCATGTTTGTTGTTGATGAGCTCGGGTAATTTTGGTGGTTTGGGTGTTGAAGAATTGATACAATCTAAAGTAGCTTAATTCAAGCCGCCCTCATCTAAGTCGAAACTTTTGGTGTTGAATACGGAACCAAACAAATCTTTGAATTGTACTGCTCGCTCCAATACAGTTTTGCCAATTTGCGAATGCTCGGCAAGTGCATACAACACAAACTCTTTCATTACATAGCGGTCGTTGTTTTTTACAGGCTGCAAGTGGCTGTCAATAATTTCATCCAATCCGGAAATTGAATCCAACATTTTTTTGAATGTAGTATCGCGTTCGGTGTGTAAAATATCTAGTTCGTTGCCTTCGCCAAACCAGTCTATTACAGCCTGATATGGTGAAGGTGTTTTTTTCTTTTTTAGCTTGCCGGGGTCGCTAAACAGTTCGGTAAAGTAATTGCGAATTGCTTTGCCTATTAGTGTTTGCGCTACCATTGCCGAGCCTTCCTGCTCGCCTTCATACACCAACTCTATTTTGCCGTTTATGGCTGCAATGGTGCCAAATAAATCGCTGACACGGGCAAAGGTTTTAGCTTCGTTGTTAATGAGTATTCTGCGCTCGGCAGTACTTACTAAATTTTCGTAAGCAGCTATCGTCAATCGGGTACTAACACCGCTTTTTAGATCCACAAATTCGCTGTTGCGCGCCTCATCGGCAATTTTTTCAATGAGCGTTTTAAGCAAGTCGCTTACCTCAATTTTGTCTTTTTGTGGGGTTGCAATTTTTGCTTCCTGCGAGGTGATTTTTTTCGACAAGTGAATGCTCTTTGGATAGTGTGTAAGAATCTGTGAGCCAATGCGATCTTTTAGCGGGGTAACTATGCTTCCACGGTTGGTATAATCTTCGGGGTTAGCCGTAAAAATGAATTGTATATCTAAGTTGAATCGTAGCTTGAATCCGCGAATTTGCACATCGCCTTCTTGTAAAATATTGAATAGCGCTACTTGAATGCGTGGTTGCAAATCGGGCAATTCGTTGATTACAAAAATGCAGCGATTGCTCCGCGGAATAATGCCGAAGTGAATGGCGCGTTCATCGGCATAACTCAAACGAAGGTTGGCAGCTTTTATGGGGTCCACATCGCCAATCATATCAGCAATGCTCACATCGGGGGTGGCCAATTTTTCGGTATAGCGATCGCTTCGGTGCAGCCAAGTTATTGGCGTGTTGTCGCCTTGTTCTGCCAATATATTTTTTGCAAATATTGATAGTGGATTCATGGGGTCGTCATTTATTTCGCTGCCTGCTATAATCGGAATCCATTCATCGAGAAGGTTTGTCATTTGCCGTGCAATGCGTGTTTTTGCTTGCCCACGCAAGCCAAGTAAGTTGATGTTGTGGCGCGAAAGAATTGCCCTTTCAATGTCAGGAATCACAGTGTCTTCGTAGCCAACAATACCGTCAAATATTTGTGTGCCGGTTTGCAACTTTTGAATCAGATTTTCGCGCAACTCATCTTTAATGCTTTTGCTTTTGTAACTCGATGCTTTTAGCTCGCCAAATGTTTTGATGTTTTTCATAATGTTATGTTATTCAATGTGCATAAAATCACAGCCTGTGTTTTTTGCCGCGTTCAAAATCTTCAAATAAATATTCGCCCAAGCCATGCAGCGAAGTGTAAAATGCTTTGCCACGATTTGCCTCGGTAAATTCTTCAACAAAGCTTTGCAGGTATGGGTCGCTGGCAATCATAAAAGTGGTAACCAGAATTTTTAATCGCCTTGCCACTGTGGCCAAATGCATACATTTGTTTACTATCTTTCTATCTAACCCAAAGCTGTTTTTGTAGTACTCGTTGTTTTCTTTTATGCAACTTGGTTTACCATCTGTTATCATAAAAATTTGTTTGTTGGCATTCTTTTTTTTGCGCAGAATATCCATCGCCAATTCTAACCCTGCAACAGTATTGGTGTGATATGGCCCAACTTGTAGATAGGGCAAATCTTTCAGTTCTATTTGCCAGGCATCATTGCCAAAAACAATGATGTCTAAAGTGTCTTTTGGATATTTCCTTTTTATTAACTCTGCCAGAGCCATGGCAACATTTTTGGCTGGGGTAATGCGATCTTCGCCATACAAAATCATGCTGTGCGAAATATCAATCATCAGCACGGTAGATGTTTGAGTTTTATGCTCTTTGTCTATCACTTCCAGGTCATCTTCAGTAATTTGGAATTCGCCAATACCATGATGAATTTGCGCATTGCGAAAAGAATCTAACATAGAAATTTGCTCTATCGAGTCGCCAAATTTGTAGGGGCGCATTTCGCCAGATGTATCCTCACCGTTGCCCGAAAATTTTGTTTGATGGTTGCCTTGTGTGCCGCGCTTTAGCTTGCCAAAAATTTTGTCTAAAGCGTTTTGCCGAATACACTGCTCCATCTTTGCGGTTATTACAAATTGTTCATTTGTTGCTTGCTCTTCGCGCAGGTATCCGCGTTGTTGTAGCTCTTCTATAAAATTGCCGATGCCATAATTTTTGTTTGTCAGCTCATTTTCTTTATCTAATTCGGTAAGCCAGTTCAATGCTTCGCTCACATCGCCCGATGTATAAGTAATTAGCTGTTTGAAAATATCAAACAGCTGCTCGAAAGGCGATTTGTTTTCTGCAAGATGTTTCGCAAAGCGATGACCTATCATGGTTGTAAAAGTAGTATGCCATATACAGGAAATGCACAATTGGTAAGAATTTGCAGATTTTAGAATGATTAGGACACAACAAGAAAATAGTGTTGAATACGCACTATGATGTAATACAAACAAGCATCACTTTTGTACCATCAAAAAATCAAAATGAACATTATGAAACAAGTGTTTACTCTATTTTCAGTGTTAATGTGTGTGGCGGCATTTGCCACCAAAAAACAATTGCCTTATGTGTTGGATGATAAAGGTAATAAAATCCTAATCAGCAAAGACAGCTCGTGGAAATTTGCGGGATATGCGGGCATAAGCGCATCGCAGGCGGCTTACTACCAGTGGGTGCCGGGCAATCAGTTTGCATTGAGTTTTAATATCAATGCTTTTGGATATGCCAATTACAAAAAAGGAAAATGGAGCTGGGATAACAGCCTTGATGCCAAATATGGAATGGTAGCTTTGGGGCGTTACAAAAGTGTGCCCGATAGAAAGTATCCTTTTAAAAAGAGCGATGATTTGTTGCAATTTAATTCCACTGCTGGGTATGCCGTGGCAAAAGGGTTGGATATTAGTTTGCTTTTGAACTTTAAAACACAGTTTGGCGGAGGTTATACTTACAAATTAGACTCTACCGGAAGAGAATATTCTAAAACGCTTACCTCAAAATTTCTTGCTCCGGCATTTATGAAAATTGGACCAGGTATTACTTACAAGCCGGTTGATTACTTTACCTTATTCTTTTCTCCGATAACTGCAGATTTTACTTTTGTAGATCGCAGTGAAGTGCGCTTGCAAAATGTGCCAATTGCAGATCGCTTACAGCGCGTGAATGAAACTGCATTTGGTTTGCAGCCCGGCAACAGTGTTTTGGTAAGTGCCGGTGCTTATTTGAAAGTGAATTTTCAAAAAGACATTGTAAAGAATGTGAACTACAAAACACAATTAGAGGTTTATTACGATTACACTTATCCTTTTACCATCAAAGATTCGGTGGGTGTGAGCCTGTACAAAGAAAAAATAATTGATAATGCTGCTTTGCAAAAAGAAGCCCGCCAGCAGGTAGATGTAGATTGGCAAAACGACCTGATTTTTAAGGTGAATAAGTTTATTAGCGCATCGTTGTTTTGGCGTATCAAATACCGCTGGAGAGAGTTGGTGCCGGTAGATGATAACCGCGATGGTTTTCAAGATACTGTGGCGCAACCCGATGGTACTACCTTGCCACGCACGCGCAGAGGTGTGCAAATTGCCGAGGTTCTGGGTATTGGCTTTTCATACAAGTTCTAATTGTGTAGATTTGCAGTTATGAGTTTAGAAGAAAAAATAAACAGCGATTTGAAAGCTGCCATGATGGCTAAAGATGAAGCGGGTTTGCGCGGCATTCGCGCCATAAAAGCTGCTATACTTTTAGCAAAAACCGAAAAAGGCGCTACCGGTGTTTTAACCGAAGAAAAAGAAACTGCCATTTTGCAAAAAATGGTGAAGCAACGCAAGGAGAGCATAGAGATTTTTGAAAAAGAAAATCGTGCCGAACTTGCAGCAAAGGAAAAGGAAGAAGTAGCCGTAATAGAAAAGTATTTGCCAGCAATGTTGGGCGAAGATGAAGTGCGCGCAGGTATTCAAAAAATAATTGCCGACTTGGGCGTAACCTCACAAAAGGAAATGGGCAAAGTAATGGGTGCTGCATCTAAAGCATTTGCCGGCAAAGCCGATAACAAAATGGTGGCAGATATAGTGAAAGCATTATTGGCGTAGGTTTTCTTAATACTTCCAGCACTTAATTGTTACGCTGTATAAACTAAAAAGCCCTTGCAGATTATCTGCAAGGGCTTTTTAGTTTGAGTTGTGTCGCAATTAAAATTGATATGAAAATTGCAAGGTGTAATTTCTTGGCTCGGCATAGTATCCTGGGCGAGGAATGTATTCCCAGTTCAACAAGTTTTTAACCAAGAATCCAAGTTTTACTTTGTCTGTTACGTTCCACCCCAATGTGGCATTCAAAATCAAGTCGCCATTTATTTTTTTAGCTTCTTGTCTTTTGCGGTATTCTTTTAAGCCAGAGAATGCTTGCGAGTTGAAAGACGATTCAAAGCCAACAAATGTGTTGCTGGTAAATGCATAGTCAATATTCTGCACATAGCTGTTGTATTGAAAGTTGATATTAAAATCAATAACCTTGTAGGTAATGGTGTAATCTAAACGCAATGTGTGTTTGTTTCTATATTTCAAAACATTATTGTCGGTAGCAGAAGTTGCTTGATACGATTGGTTGTTGCCCAATGCTGCGCTGCCATCATTCAAAGAGTCGCGACCAAAAGTGATGGTTTTATCGCCATACACATTATATAGTTGCAAAGTGTCTTTGTCCCAAGATTTTGAAAGTACGCGAGGGTCGATAAAGGTATAACCAAACACGAAGCTCATTTTCAAATCTTTACCTACCGAACCTCCTATGGCTCCTAAGATTTCAGTACCAATAATTCTTACGTTACCTATATTTTGCGAAGCAAAGCCAATACCAAAAAGTGGGTCGGCAGGCAAGCTCGGATAGCTTGGCGCGCCAGGAATTCCTATGGTACCTGAATTGCCAAATACACCAAAGGTAAACTCCATCATGTTTCTGTAAACATTTATAAACGCTGCACCATCTACATATCCCATCCAGTTGCCAAACTTGAATCCTTGCTTGATGCCCACTTCACCGCTATATCCGGTTTCGGATTTCAACTTTGGATTCGGGTAAATGCCAATTGCACCTACACTTGTGCGAATGTATTTTTCGGCAATGGTAGGGTAGCGCAAACCTTGACCAAACGATGCACGAATGTAGGTTGCTTCGGCTGCTTGATAGTTCAGCCCCAAACGAAATACTGGGTAAGGCAAGTCTTTTAAACTATTGTCTTTTTCAATTTGAAAATACTCCCAACGCATTCCAAATGTTACATTCAAAGTTTTGAAAAATTTCTTTTCTAATTGCGCATAAATGGCTGCACTGTATCCATTTTTGCTTCCAAAAAGCGAAGCTGTATCATTGCCCGGTGTGCGCACTTGGTCGTAAGTTCCCACCACACCTGTAAGGAAGTTTAAGTCGTACTGCTTCCACTGTCTGCCATATTGGAATTCACCGTAATATTTGGTTGGAATAGAACCTTGCCCGGTGTTGTTGTAGTTTGGCGAAGTAAAGTATCGGCCACGGAATGAAAAACGGTTGCCAATAGAATCTTGATATTCTACAAATGGATCAATCATTGCGCGGTAGGTTCTGTAAACACTCACCGAATTTGGCAATGGTTTATAACCAAGCGAATCTATACCATTCCATAGAAAGAAAGCTTTCCCCCAGCTGTGATAGTACAAAACATTTACCCCGAAGTTCAAGCCAGGTACATTCTTTACGCGATAGCGAATTTTTGCATTAGCACGTACCCAACTGCCATCGCTTGAATCAAGGTAGCCCATGTTGCCATCATAAGCCACTCCGGTTACTAAATCAAACTGACCCAATTTTCTGCGGTCGGCAATGTTTACGTTTCCAAAAGCATGTGTTTTGCTATCCCAACCTTTAGAAAGCGATGAGGTAGGGCGGGGTCCTTCGTACACACCTGCCGAAACCTGCACGCGAGTGTACGGCTCATTGCCAGGCACCGCAGAGCGCGCATTGATAATGCCATTCAAAGCCGATGAGCCATACAAAGCCGAAGCAGCCCCTTTAATAATTTCTACTTGCTCAATATTTTCTACCGGAATGGTCGACCATTTTGCATCGGCTGCATCGGCACTCATTACCGGCATTCCATCATACAATATTGATACGCGGCTACCCGCGCCATAGCTCCAACCCGAACCTCCGCGAATGTTTGCCTGACCGTCAACTACGGTAACTCCCGGCACACGGTTCATACCTTGGTCGAGCGAGTTGAGGTTGTTGTTTTTCAATAGGTCGCTTTTCAATACGTCCATCGAAACGGTTTCTTCGCTCAGTTTCTTTTCAAATTTACTACCTGTTACAACCACCACATCCATCAGTTTTTCGCTTTCCAGCAATGTGGCATTCAGTGTTTTGTTTTCGCCCGCGCTTACGGTTACTTTTACGCGCTTCTCTTCTTTGCCTACATATTTAAACAAAACCGAGTAGGAGCCGGCAGGCACGCTCAGTTCGTAATTTCCATCAAAGTCGGTTACGGCAGCCCAGCCTTTACTTACGTCAATAATCACGTTTGCCTGAATCAACCCTTCGCCTTTATCATCTGCAACTTTTCCCGAAATTTTTGCGTTCTGCGCAATTGCCGAAAGCGAAATAAATGTTGCTAATACAATCCCCAATCCCTTAGTCATGTTTTGTTAAAATTTTTGTACAAAAAAATCAAAAGCGGGCAAACCTAAATGAATTCATTGATTATGCAAATAGGTTCGAGAAGTGCGTTTTGCTTATGGGTGAAAATCAAAGCATATTCACCGCAAAATTTTTGTATGAAAGGTATTTCCATTTTGTCGTATAACGTGAATGGCATTCGCGCTGCCGAAACAAAAGGTTTGAGCCGATGGTTGAGTACTGTTAATGCCGATGTGGTATGTATTCAAGAAATAAAAGTGAGCGAAGCTGATTTTGATCCTACTCCATTTGCTGCTTTGGGTTACGAGTGTCATATTTTTCCTGCGGTAAAAAAAGGTTACAGCGGAGTGGCAATTTTTTCGAAACTAAAAGTAGATACCGTTGCAAAAGGAATAGGCATTAAAAACTATGATGACGAAGGTAGAAATATTCGTATTGATGTTGGTGATGTGAGCATTATGAGTGCGTATTTTCCGAGCGGTACCACGGGCGATGAAAGGCAGGATGTGAAAATGAAGTATCTGGATGATTTTTTTAGTTACATGCAAGCATTGAAGCAAGGGCGCAGTAAAATTATTGTAGCGGGCGACTATAACATTTGCCATCGCGAAATTGATATTCATAATCCGGTTAGCAATAAAGATTCTTCGGGTTTTAAACCCGAAGAGCGAGCGTGGATGGAAAAATATTTTACAAATGGTTTTACAGATTCTTTTCGATACAAGAATCCCGATGCACGCGAACAGTATAGTTGGTGGAGCTACCGTGCTAATGCCAGAAACAACAACAAGGGTTGGCGTATTGATTACGTTGCCGTAAGTGATGTGTTGAAAGAAAATATTGCCGAGGCACGTATGTTTCAGGAAGCAAAGCATAGCGACCATTGCCCTGTTTTTTGCAGGTTAGAGTTTTAATAGTCAATTCATTTTTATCACTCTGTTTCTTTCGATGATTCCGTTACTTTGTACTGCTACAAATAAATGACCACAGGCAGTTTATCTTAGTAAAGTGTTTTTTTATGAAGCCAAAAGAATATTAGCAGGGATGCCCAATTTTGAGTGTAGCATTTTCATGATTTCGGCAGTTAATGGTTTGCGTTTGTTTAAGATTTGCGAAACATAGCTTTTGCTACCGATATACGGTTCAAGGTCTTTGTTACTCAAGCCTTGCTCTTCCATTTTTATCTTCAATGCCTGAATTGGGTCAGGAACTGGAACGGGGTGCGTGCGGTCTTCGTAATCTTTAATCACCAAAAGTAAAAGCGATAACTCATCGCCTTTGGCAGTGCCGCGCTTTGCGTCAAAAATTTCATCTGCGCGTTTTACTGCAGCATTGTATTCACGCTCATTCCTGATAATTTTTACAATCATTATTTATCCTTTTTATAACTAACTGTGCTTATGTTTATTTTATCGTATTCCTTATGTGTCCCAAACCACTTTACCTGAATTGCTTTAAACTGGAAATTGACTCTTACCACTAACCTGTATTTGTTTCCGTGTATATTGAATACAACCCTGTCGTCTGCCGCTATGCTTGCATTTTTATACGCACTTTTCAGTTCGTTGAAATTTTTAAAATCAGCTTCTAACAATTCGTGATACCATTTTTGCAAGGCGGCTTTTGCTTCGGGATATTTATTCCCATATTCATTCAGCGTTTTCCTCGCAATAATATTGAACATGAGGCGAAGGTATAAAGTTTACCAATTGTAAACAATGGAATGGGCATCAAAATAAATTCTCGTGTTCAAAAACATACCACTTATTTTTCGCCCAAAAAAGTTCGCTTATCATTCTTCAATCGCCCATAGAATATTTAAAAGGAGTTGGTCCGCAAAAAGGTGAAATGCTGCGCAAGCAGTTGAATATTCATACTTGTGCCGATTTGCTATACTATTTCCCCTTTAGATACATTGATCGTTCGCAGATTCATAAAATTAGCGATATCAATGAATACGCTCAATTTATACAGCTAAAAGGAAGTATCACCGGCTTGAAAGTTTTGGGCGAGCAGCGCGGCAAACGCTTGGTGGCAAACTTTACCGATGGCAGTGGAAATATTGAGTTGGTGTGGTTTCAAAGTATAGATTGGGTGCAGCGAAACATCCGGGCAAATGTGCCGTACTTGCTTTTCGGTAAACCACAAATTTTTAATGGCAAGTTTAATATCACACATCCTGAAATTGAATTGGTAATTGGCGAAGTGCAGACCGATGGCAAAGGTCTGCAACCCGTTTATTCCACCACCGAAACACTCCGCAAAAGATACTTGGACAGCAAAGGAATTTTGAAACTTACTGCTGCATTGGTAGAGCTGGTAAAGCCTGTGGAGGTGCCTGAATTTCTACCCGAAAACATTGTTCGTGGCAACAAATTGATGGGCAGATTTGATGCCATGCTTAATGTTCATTTTCCAAAAAATGAACTGCTGCTTGCCGCAGCGCAACATCGCTTGAAGTTTGAAGAATTGTTTTTAATGCAACTCAAGCTGCACAAGCAAAAAGTAATAAGATTGGGCAGTTCAAAAGGCTATCTTTTTTCCGAATTGGGCAAGCACTTTCATGATTTCTATAAAAATCATTTGCCATTTAAATTAACCGGTGCGCAAGAGCGCGTACTAAAAGAAATTAGGCGCGATACATTAAGCGGCAAGCAAATGAACCGTTTGCTGCAAGGTGATGTTGGTAGCGGTAAAACTATGGTTGCGCTTATCACCATGCTTATTGCTTTAGATAATAATTTTCAGGCTTGCCTGATGGCACCCACCGAAATTTTGGCATCGCAACATGCCGAAAGCATAGCCGCATTGTTGCGCCCAATGGGCATTAACGTTGCGCTGCTAACCGGCAGTACAAAAACTGCTGCGCGCAGAAATATTTTAGCGAATTTGGTAGAAGGCGCAATACACATTGTTATTGGCACACATGCTTTGTTGGAAGATAAAGTAGTTTTTAAAAATTTAGGTATTGCCATTATTGATGAACAGCACAGATTTGGTGTGGCACAACGTGCAAAACTATGGGCAAAAAATATACATGCCCCTCATGTGTTGGTAATGACGGCAACACCTATTCCGCGCACATTGGCAATGACAACTTATGGAGACTTGGATGTAAGCGTGATAGATGAATTGCCGCCCGGCAGAAAACCCATAAAAACGGTTCATCGTTTTGAATCTTCGCGCACTTCGGTGTTTAACTTTTTGAAACAGCAAATTGCCGAAGGTCGGCAAATCTATGTTGTCTATCCATTGATAGAAGAAAGCGAAGAGTTGGATTTGAAAAATTTGATGCATGGTTTTGAAGCCATATCTCGTTACTTTCCATTGCCCGATTATGCTGTAAGTATTGTGCATGGCAAAATGCCGCCCGCCACGAAGGATTTTGAGATGCAAAGATTTGTGCGCGGTGAAACCGACATCATGGTAGCAACTACAGTGATTGAAGTTGGTGTGAATGTGCCGAATGCTTCGGTGATGGTGATTGAAAATTCAGAACGGTTTGGCTTGGCGCAGTTGCACCAGTTGCGCGGCAGAGTGGGCAGGGGCGCAGACCAATCTTATTGCATTTTAATGAGTGGCGAAAAGTTATCGCATAACAGCCGCAACAGAATAAAAGTAATGTGCGAAACAAACGATGGATTTGTAATTGCCGAGGAGGATTTGCGCCTGCGCGGTCCTGGCGAAATTGATGGAACAAAACAAAGTGGCGATATTCAGTTGCGCATTGCAGATTTGGTGCAAGATGTGGCAGTGTTAGAGGCTGCACGAAAAGCAGCTTCAATAATTATTGACGAAGATCCGATGCTGGAAAATAACGCTAACCTTGCCTTGCGCAACTATCTTCAAAGTTTAAAAAGTGAAACGTTGTGGAGCAAAATAAGTTGATGGTTTCATGGTGTGTCGGATTGTATTTTTTTTATTGCAGTTGGTATTTTGAAAAGCGTAAGGTGAAAACATGAGTTGGTTTTTATACATAGTTTTTTTTGCGTTGCTGCTGTATGTTGTAAGCAAGTGGAAGTTTTTTGCGCTGCCCGATATTTCAAAGCAACTAATACTAATTGCTTTTGTGGTAAAGGTGTGGGCGGGCTTTGGCATTACACTGCTTTACACCTATTACTATACCGATAGAGAAAACTCCGATATTTATAAATACTTTGATGACGGGCTTTTTTTGAACTCGCTATTTTACACCAAACCTTTGTTGTTTCTTCAACTACTTGGCGAGGTGAATATTGATACACCCGATGTGGTAGCGCAAATTAAAGGTTTTAACCACTGGGATCCCAAAGTACGTAGTTATTTGTATAACGACAGTCGCTTTATCATCAAGCTGAATGCACTACTTTCGTTTGTTTCGTTGGGCAATGTTTACATACATTCTCTGTTTGCATCTTTCTTTGGCTTTATTGGACTTACGGCTTTTGTAAAAGCATTGAGAGTAATGCTACAAGATGCAACCGATAGCAAAAACAGCACTAAAATCTTTGCCATATTGCTGTTCTTTTTTCCTTCTATATTGATGTGGGGTTCGGCAATGCTAAAAGAAACCATTTTGGTATTAGTGTTCGGTTTGTTTTTGTGGTGGCTTGTAAGGGTAAAACACAATTTTCAAAAAATTCCTTTCTGGTTGGTCTTGATTTTACTGGTGGTGTTGCTGGCAATTTTTAAAGTGTATGTGCTGTTGAGTTTTGTATTGGGTGTTATGTTTTTCTTTTCATCTGCCTTCATAAAAACTCAATGGAAGTTGGGCGTTTGGGCGGTGGTTTTTGTAATTGCAGTGTTGTTGTTTGCGGTATCGGTCGATTATTTTTTATTGCATCAGTCGGTTTTGGCAGGCATAGAAAAAAAGCAGTGGGATTCTATACGTTTGGCGCAATACATGAAGGCGGGAAGTTTTGTTTTTATCCCTGCGGTAAAGGCAAGTAATTTATGGACTTTTGCTCAGGTAATTCCGTTTGCATTGTGGAATGTAATGTGTGCGCCTATGATTTGGAATGCCACTTCGTTGATGCTTTTGCCGCTTGCAACAGAAAACTTGTTGCTGTTTTTTTTGCTGTTGGTGGTAGTGTTTAATTTTAGAAAAATGAGTTTGCATGAAACTCGAATTCTTTTTGGCGTAATGGTGTTTTGCTTTTTTCTATTTGCAGTTATTGGCATCACCACTCCGGTGCTTGGCAGCATTGTTCGCTATCGAGTGCCGGGTATTATCTTATTGCTTATGCCCGTTGCTATTGCGCTGCAACGATTAGTATATCATAGCAAGAAAAACTAAACTTTTCAAACTCCAAATTCCACCAGCACTTCGCTTTTTTCTACGGCTTGCTTCAGGGCTACATTTATTTTTTTGATGGTAACATCGGCAGGTGCTTTAATCACGTTTTCCATCTTCATAGCTTCTAAAACCAATATCGCATCGCCTTTTTTTACTTCCTGCCCTTCGGCAACGTTGATGCTTACAATCAAGCCCGGCATTGGCGCTTTTAAGTTGTTTATTTTTTTTGCTGCCACATTGCCCATGCCAAGTTTTTCGAGCAATAAATCGGTGTTGTTTTTTAGTGCTACTTCGTAATCGTTGCCGTTTACGCGCACAATTGCTTTTTTCTCTTCTGCGTTATAGCTTATTAGTGTGGTGTTGTACGATTGGTGGTTGAGCAAAACGTGTGCATCGCGCTCGTTTATTTGCTGCAAATCCAATGCAAGATTTTCGCCATTTACATTGTTGCCTTCTACAGCAAATTGTTTTCCATTAACTGTTGCCTGAATCATAATATTTCCAATCGATTGATTTCAGATTTTATGACGTAGAAACAAAAATCTTAAATCAATGAATTCTACATCCTAAAAAACTTTATGCGTTAATCATCACCGGCATCACCAGCATCATCAGGTCTTCGTTTTCGTCTTTATCTGCCGGGCGCAAAATGCCTGCGCGAGTAGGTGTTGAAAGTTCTATTTCAATATCACCACTATCCAACACACCAAGCATTTCTATTAAAAAGCGAGCGTTGAAAGCAATATCCAAATCGGAGCCTTCGTAGCTACAAGTAAGTCTTTCGTTTGCCTCGTTGCTAAAATCAATATCCTGAGCCGAAATTTTCAATTCGCTGCCAGCAATATTCAATACAACCTGATAAGTTGTTTTGTTAGAAAAGATAGAAATTCTACGCAGTGCATTTTGAAATTCCAAACGGTTTACGGTTAGCTTGTTTGGGTTGTTTACCGGAATTACAGCATTGTAATCGGGGTAGTTGGCTTCTATCAATCGGCAAATCAACTTGGTGTTGTCGAACGAGAAAAATGCGTTTGATTTATTGTAGCTCACATTCACCGCAGATTCGTTTCCAGGCACCGCGTTTTTCAATAAGTTCAATGCCTTCTTAGGTACAATAAACTGGGTTGCTTTGGGTGCGCGCACATCGGCTCTGTGCAGCTTTACCAACTTGTGAGCATCGGTTGAAACAAAGGTCATGCCCTCGGTATCAACTTGAAACAAAACGCCTGTCATTGCAGGGCGCAATTCATCGCTGCTTACCGCAAAAAGTGTTTTAGCAACCGCACTGCCCAACACACTTCCTGTAATGTTAATGTCGGTTACAGATTCCGGCTGCGGAATTTTTGGAAAATCCTCGGGGTTTTCGCCTGCCAATTTGTAACGCCCTGTTTCGCTGGCAATTTCGATGCCGAAGTTTTTATCGTCCACAATAAAAGTAAGGGGTTGCTCGGCTAACGTTTTGAGCGTTTCAAGCAAAATGCGTGCAGGTATTGCAACCCTGCCTTTATCTTTGCTTTCTACATTCACCACGGTGCTCATAGAAGTTTCCAAGTCGGTTGCAAATACTGTTAGTTTGCCGCCTTGTATATCGAACAAAAAATCCTCCAATATAGGTAGCACGGTAGTAGAGTTGATAACACCGCCAATAAGTTGAAGGCTTTTAAGTAATGAAGTAGTAGAAACTATAAATTTCATATTTAGCTTGATTTATTGTGTTTTGTTGTATTGTGTTTTCTAAAAACGGCACAAATCAGCATAAATGAACCGAAAACAGCAAATTAAAAAAGGATTGGCTGTTGGTAAGTTACTTTGTGTGTGAAGTGAATGGAATGACGAAATATGAATATGTAGGTTTACGGCTACGCGGTATGATGCTGTTAAAGCGGTTGATTCATTTCGGAGCAGCGTCTTGCCCAAGCGGATATTTACGTGAAAAGAGTTGCTGCGAAGCAAGTTATGAAGAAAGGCAATGAGAGGAAGGAAAGCTCCCGTAAAATGAGGTTTGTATGCTTTGTAAACGGGCGATTTTATTGGCTTTTTACTGTTGGGTGGGGTTGCACAACGATTATCCTTGTTATACCTGTGGTTATTCCAACTTAAAGTCCGCTAATTCATAATTAACGTTTCGTCCTCCCTCGTCTGTTTCTTGCAAAATACCTTTTTCGATTAAGTTGTTTATGTCGCGCAATGCCGTGTCTGTTGAAACTTTGGTAATCTTCGCCCATTTTGACGATTTTAATTTTCCATCAAATCCATCAAACAATATATTTAGCATAGTGCGTTGGCGTTCGTTGATTGCTGTGTTTGTGTGCAGTTTCCAAAATTCTGCTTTTCTCAAAATGCGTTGCGTTGTGTTTTCGGTGGCAAGCATTGCGTTTTTCAAACAATGTAAAAACCATTCAAGCCATTCTGTAATGTCG
>CAZYXR010000067.1:13357-16196 GCA_964650845.1 uncultured Chitinophagaceae bacterium | reverse complement strand
ATCTTGTTACATTCGTCTTACTGCGGCAAACTATATTTGATGGCGAAGATTACCTATGAAAAAAATGAAAAGCTGAAAACCATTCTGCCCGATTGGAAAGGTAACCCGATGGCTAATGGCAGGTTCATTGATATGAACAAACGCTTTTCTAATTCACTTCAAAAATTTTTGAAATGGCAGTTTTCTAAAAATGTAAAAGCAGAGGAAAAACGTGCCGATACATTTAGCTTAAAAGTAAGAAAGGGAAATGCTTTTTTAAGTCAAAAAAATGATGTGATTGTGTGGTTGGGTCATGCCAGCTTTTTCTTGCAGTTAAATGGAGTTCGCATACTCATCGATCCTGTTTTTGGCCGAATATCGGGAGTAGTGCCTCGATATTCAGAAATGCCGTGCGCTACAAACGATTTTACCCAAATTGATTATGTGTTAGTATCTCATGCTCACCGCGACCATTGCGATAAAACTACACTAAAAATTCTGGCGGCTAACAATAATTTTACTTTGCTCACTTCGTTAAATACAGGCAAGTTAATTGACGGATGGATAAAAGATTTGAAGGTTCAAGAAGCCGGGTGGTATCAGCAGTATAATTTGCCCGAACAAAACTTGCGAATTACTTTTTTGCCTACCCAGCATTGGAGCAATCGTTTTATGATGGACATCAACAAAACACTCTATGGCAGTTTTATGATTGAAGCCGATGGGCTGAACATATTCTTTAATGGAGATTCGGGCTATTGCAGCTATCCAAAACAAATTGGCGAATTGTTTCCCAATATTGATATTGCAATGATAGGTGTGGGTGCCTACCATCCGCCATTGATGATGAAAGACGTACACACCAACCCGCATGAAGCAGTACAAATTTTTCATGATTTAAAGGCAAAAACATTTATCCCCATGCACTATGGCACTTTCGATCTTGCCGATGAGCCTATGGGCGAGCCTTATAGGATTTTGCAACAAATGCAAGAAGAAAAACTGATAAACGGCAACTTAAGATTGTTGGAAGTGGGAGAGGAGATGATAATCGGTTAATTACATTTTGATAGATCTTGTTTCAATATTTACATTGAACTCGTTGGGTTCTATGAATGAGAAAAACTATTGCCAAAGAAGATGCTATTTTTGTTTGTAAATAATCAACTGCGATGCTTTCTATTGAAGATAAATTGGTGAGTTTGGATGTGATTGAGGAGCAGTTTGTTTGCGACTTGAATGCGTGTAAAGGCGCATGTTGTGTTTATGGTGATTATGGTGCGCCATTAGAGGCTGCTGAGTTGGATATTTTAAATGATGTTTACGAACAAGTAAAACCATATCTAACGTCCGAAGGAATTGAATCGATAGCAGAAGGAGGAAAGTATGTTTTTAATGATGAAACCGATAAGTATGCAACGCCATTGCGCCCCGATGGAGCTTGTGCTTATACTGTTTTTGAAAATGGAATAGCATTGTGTGGTATTGAAAAAGCTTGGAAGGACGGAAAAATAGATTTTCAAAAACCTGTTTCGTGTCATTTGTATCCAATACGTGTTACACAACACAAGTATTACGAAGCGGTGAATTATGAACGATGGAACATTTGTAAAGCTGCTTGTAAGAATGGCAATAAGTTGAAAGTGCCGGTTTATAGGTTTTTAAAAGATGCTATTGTAAGAAAATACGGTATCGAGTTCTACAATGTGTTAGATGAATTTCATGCACAACAGGCAAAGCGTTAATTTTTACAGGCAAGAAAAGTGATTTTCGCATTCAGCTAATAATTTATTCACACTACCCAATTATTTAATTTCCAAAATTTTCTACATTCCGCACTTGCTTTACAACTTAAGAGCAAAACAACGGAACTTGATGAAAAATTTACAATCGAAATTTTTTGTTATTGCATTATTGCTTTGTGCTGCAGCTTCGCAATTAAGGGCACAAGAGTTTACCACAGAGGGTAAAGAATTTTGGTTTGGCTTTTTGGAAAACACACTGGGTACACCACCAGATACTTTGTTGATTTCAATGAGTTCGCGGTTCACAACTTCAGCCACGGTCTCTATTCCGCTAAATGGATGGACTACAACAGTTGCCATTCCGGCCAATACATCTGTAACAGTTGGTATTCCGCGTTTGTTAGCGATGGCTGCTGGTTGCGGCACTAAAAGCCCAATGGGTTGCCGCATTGTAGCAACCGAAAAAATTAGTGCTTATGCATTAAACTTTCAAGGGTACTCGGCAGATGCCTCGTTGTTGATACCAAACTCTACAATTGGTGATAAATATTACTTAAATACGTATCGCGAAAATTACAGCAACTCGCGCCAAACACAGATGCTTGTTGTTGCTGCATATCCCAATACTACCATCGAAATTACTCCAACCGTTGCTACTACTTGTGGCAATGGGGCAGGCGTGCCATTTCAAGTTTCATTGAATCAAGGTGAAGTATATTTTTTAGACGCAGCAGGAGATCTTACTGGAACTTACGTGCGTTCAATAGACGTGGGGCAGGGTTGCAAAAAGTTTGTTTTGTTGTCGGGTAGTTTTTGTACGGCAGTAGGAGGGGAGTGTTGCTGCGATCATTTGTTCGACATCAACTTTTATACCGACTCGTGGGGTAAAAATTTTATTCTTCCAAATCTTGCAACTCGTGGCAGAACTCGTTTTCGGGTTGTAGCTCAAGTAAATGGTACGCAAGTTTCGGTAAATGGCGGCCCCAATCAAAATATCAATGCCGGTGGATTTTATCAATTTGATTTAACTGCCAATGGCAGTCTTACCTCCACAGAACCTGTTGAAGTAATGCAAATGAGCATGAGTGGTGATGTTGATAATGTATCTAACTCAG
>CAZYXR010000067.1:0-13347 GCA_964650845.1 uncultured Chitinophagaceae bacterium | reverse complement strand
CCAATGAGCAAACACTGAAGGAAATTACATTTAACACGCTGTTTAATTCTGGAAACAATCCTAATTATTACGTTTCCATTATTACAAAAAGCAATGCTACGGCATTGCTTACTTTAGATGGAGGTGCGGTGGGTGGATTCGCACCCGTGGCATCCAATCCGGCATATTCTATCGCTAGCCCTAATATTGCATTTGGTAGCCATACCATTCGCAGCGATAGTGGTTTTTTGGCTTATGTGTATGAGTATGCCAACTTTGAGTCGTTTGGCTATTCGGCTGGTGCAAATCTTTCAAATTTATTTGCCCGGTTTACTTATGCATCTGCAAGCTTTGATACGGTGTTTTGCCCTGGCGACACGGTGATGTTTGAAGGTATTGGCGATCCTTCAATTGTTTCGTATGAGTGGGATTTTGGCGATGGAGATACTGCCATCGGTAAGTTTCCAAAACACACTTATGATAGCTTGGGTAGATACGAGGTCAAAATGATAATTCTACGTCAAAATTCTTGCGATAAAGATACTATACCCGGGGCGGTAAACATTGTTGGCCCAACAGTTGTGCAAGTACCCGATGATACAATATGTATTGGTTCTTCATTAACCATTACTACCAATTCAAGCTCACCTTCCGATACAGTAAAATGGAGTACCGGAGCAATAGGAAATTCAATAACTATTACTCCGCCAGCAACTACTTCATACAATGTTTTTGCAGTTTCTAATAAGTGCCCCGGTCTGCGCGATACTTTTACTGTTTTTGTAAATGACCCACATGTCAATTTTACAACTTCATCACTGTGCTTTGGCAACCCCATTCAGTTTAATCCAAGTGTGAGTGCAAACAATTTAGAGTTTATCAGTTGGAATTTTGGTGATGGTAATGCCATCAGTTACACTTCGGCAATTTTAAATTACACGGAACATACGTATTCCAATCCTGGTACATACCAAGTTACGCTTGCTATTGTAGATAGTGTAGGGTGCCACGACACAATTATTCGCTCTATTTCGGTTTTTCCATTAATTCAATCAGACTTTGATGTAAATGATGTTTGCTTTAATGGAACGGTTTCAGTTATAAATAATTCTACCATAGCAAGTGGCAACATCAGCTCGCAATGGAATTGGGGCGATGGAACGAGTATTGATACCGCTTTTGCGCCTACACATGTTTATGCTGATACCGGTAATTACCTCATTACATATATTGCTATTTCTGATAGTGGTTGCATGGATACATTAGTAAAACTGGTCAGGGTGTATCCGCCTTCCACTGCTGATTTTGAAGCGTCTGACACTTGTGTAGGCAATGCGGTAGTGTTTACCAATAATTCAACTGCGCCACCGGGTTCAACTTACCAGTGGGATTTTGGAGACGGGCAGCAAGATTCATCTTTCAATCCAGTACATATTTATGCTACTTCCGATACTTTTATTGCCACATTGATTACTCTTACTCCGCAGGGCTGTAATGATACTTCTGCTATACAAGTTGTGGTATTTCCAAAGCCTAATGTTGCGTTTCTCTCTGATAGTGCATGTTTAGGCGACTCGGTTACTTTTAGTAATGCAAGCAGTATTAGTTGGGGTACGTACACGGTAAACTGGAGTTTTGATGATGGCAATTCTTCCACCGATTTGAACCCTGCGTATCTATATGCCGATACTGGAAGTTATTCAGTATCGTTAGTTTTGACATCTGATAATAACTGCATTGACTCATTATCGCAAATCGCGCGTGTTTTTCCATATCCTGTTGCAGCATTTACAGTAAATGATGTGTGTAATGACAGCACGTTAACGCCAGTTAATTCATCATCAATAGGCAGTGGAACACTAAGCTACAACTGGAATTTTGGTGATGGTGGCACATCTGCTTCTGCCACACCTGCACACAACTATACGACAAGCGGCACTTATACAATTGCGTTATCAGTAGCATCTTCATTTGGTTGTGTAGATACGCAATCTGCCACAGCAACTGTAATTCTTGGAGGCGATTTAAACTTTACTACATTGCCTGTTTGCGAGGGTTCAACAACGATGTTTTTAGACAGCACTGTATTAAAAACAGGAACAACTGTAAATAACTATGCTTGGACATTTGGCGATGGAAATACTGCCAATACGCAGCATACATCTAACGCCTACGCAAATGCAAATACATACACAGCGCAGTTGGTTTTAGATTTTGGTAATAACTGTTTGGATAGTGTTTCAAAACAAATTGTAGTGTCGCCATATCCTGTTGCAGCATTTACAGTAAATGATGTGTGTAATGACAGCACGTTAACGCCAGTTAATTCATCATCAATAGGCAGTGGAACACTAAGCTACAACTGGAATTTTGGTGATGGTGGCACATCTGCTTCTGCCACACCTGCACACAACTATACGACAAGCGGCACTTATACAATTGCGTTATCAGTAGCATCTTCATTTGGTTGTGTAGATACGCAATCTGCCACAGCAACTGTAATTCTTGGAGGCGATTTAAACTTTACTACATTGCCTGTTTGCGAGGGTTCAACAACGATGTTTTTAGACAGCACTGTATTAAAAACAGGAACAACTGTAAATAACTATGCTTGGACATTTGGCGATGGGAACACTGCCAATACGCAGCATACATCAAACACCTATGCAAATGCAAACACATACACAGCGCAGTTGGTTTTAGATTTTGGTAACAACTGTTTGGATAGTGTTTCAAAACAAGTATTTGTTCATCTCAATCCAACTGCAGCATTTTCTGCAAATACAGTTTGTGAAAGAAACTACACCCGGTTTACTAATCAATCGCAACCAACAAGTGTTAGCAGCCAATGGCAGTTTGGTGATAGCAACTTTTCTACCGATGGTAGCCCACAGCATTTGTACACAAATGACGGAACTTACAACGCTACATTGATAGTTGTTTCTGTAGATAACTGTAGAGATACACTTTTGCAGAGTGTAACGGTTTTACCTGTTGGTACTGCCGCATTTGCGGTGGCTCCAGTGTGTTTTGGCTTCAATAGTGTATTTGTCAATCAAACCGATTCTGCTGCGAATCCGGTGAGTGTTTACAACTGGACATTAGGCGATAATACAGGAGGTGCTTTGCATAGTCCTGTAAAAAGATACAATGCCGATGGTACTTACAATGTGCAAATGATTGCCTCCTTTACAAATGGTTGTGCAGACACTACCACGGGTAATGCAATTGTTTATCCAACACCAGCAATGAGTTCAACTTCAAATAATGTGAGTTGCTTCAACGCCAATGATGCCAATATTGTGCTTACAGAAACAAAAGGTGCTGCTCCATTTCAATATTCATGGAGCAATGGCGCTACAACAGGGGCATTAAACAATATTCCTTCGGGCATTTACGATGTTACGTTTATCGATGCCAACGGCTGTGTTGATTCTTTATCATTTGCATTAACGCAACCCGATTCGTTATCGCTTAGTTATCTTTTAGACTCTATTTCGTGTGTGGGGTTAAGCGATGGTAGATTAGAAGTGTTAGTAACTGGAGGGCAATCGCCTTATGCCTACGCATGGAGCAATGGCAGCTCGCAAGCCTTCATCACTAAGTTAAATTCGGGAGTTTATGGCATTACTGTTAAAGATGTAAATCAGTGTGAGTTAACCCGTTCAATTCTATTGCCCGAGCCGCCAAAGTTTACGGTTTATCTACCATTAGCCGATACAATACAACTTGGTGAAAGTATTACGCTTTCGCCAACAGTGCCGTATAGCAATGTGCGTAATTGGGTATGGTCGCCAGCTACCGCACTAAACTGTGTGGATTGCGAAAATCCGGTTTCTACACCTTACAGCGATATTGATTATATGCTTTTGGCAATAAGCGAAAAAGGTTGTCGCGATACTGCTTTTACGCAAGTGAATGTTGAGCACACGCCAGTAATTTACATTCCGAATTTGTTTTCGCCAAATGGCGATGGCTTGAATGATATGGCGATGGTTTATGCCAATAATGTCCGCGATATAGACTTTTTAATTTTCAATCGCTGGGGCGAAAAAGTTTATGAAGGTCATAACATTTTAGAAGGTTGGAATGGTATTTATCAAAACAAGATGCAAGACCCCGAAACCTACGTTTATGTAGTGAAAGTTACTTTCCTTGATAATAAAGCTGTTACAAAAACCGGTAGTATTACTTTGGTGAAGTAATGTTTAAAAGCAATAGAGAATAGCATTTGCTATAAACCAAATGCTATTCTTTGCGTTGGTAAGGGCGGATGATTAAACGGATGTTTCGGTCGTAACTAAAGTAGCTCCACACCCAGTTTACAAATACAATAAGGCGATTTCTATATCCTACCAACAACATTAAGTGTAGTGCCATCCACACAAACCATCCGGCAAAGCCACCAATGTTTAATTTGCCCACTTGTGCCACTGCTTTGTTGCGGCCTACTGTTGCCATTGTTCCCTTATCGAAATACCTAAAGCGATCGAGTGTCCATTGCTTAAAAGTTTTTTCGAAATTAGAAGCTACCAATTGAGCTTGTTGAATTGCCGCGGGAGCAATCTGCGGGTGTCCGTTTGGAAAATCCTCTGTTATCATACACGCCACATCGCCAATAGCATAAATGTTTTGTTGGTTTTTTACTTTGCAGTATTCGTCAACTAATATTCTGCCGCGAGGCGAAATGCTATCTTGAGATAAACCGTTTGCCCAAATCAATGTTGATGCAACGAGGTTTTTGCCTGTGTTTGTTTCAATATTTTTTCCATCGTAGTCTTTTACTCCGGTATTCAACCACATTTCTACGCCAAGAAGCTCTAAATAACTTTTTGCTTTTTTCTTGTTGCTTTCACTCATCATTTGCAATACATCTCCTCCGTTTTCAATAAGAATAACTCTCATTTTCCTAAAGTCCAGTTCGGGGTAGTCGTTTGGCAAAACGTGACGTTTTAGCTCGCTCAGTGCACCTGCCAGTTCCACGCCTGTGGGGCCTCCTCCAACTACTACAAATGTCATAAGTGCAATTTGTTCTTGCACATCTTTTGTGAGTAATGCTTTTTCAAAGTTTTGTAGAATTAAACTGCGCAGATTCAATGTTTCGGTTACCGATTTCATTGGCATGGCGTATTTTTCAAAGCTGGCATTGCCAAAAAAATTTGTTGTTGAACCTGTGGCTATAACAAGGTGATCGTATTTTACTTCGCCAATGTTGGTGAGTAATACATTTTTCTCTGCAACAATTTCTTGCACTTCGCCCATGCGAAAGTGAAAATTTTTTTGCCCTTCAAATATTTTACGAATGGGGTAAGCAATTGAATCGGCTTCAAGCCCGGCAGTAGCAACTTGATATAACAACGGCTGAAAAGTGAAGTAGTTGTTTTTGTCAATCAACACTACTTGAACTGCTACTTTTGCTAAAGATTTTGCCAATTGTAAACCTCCGAAGCCACAGCCAATAATAACTATTCGGGGTACTTTTACTGCCGGAATATTGATTTCCATAACTGAGTTTCTTTTTGAAAAAAAAACAAGCTTTGTCGCTTTGTTTTCGGCTGTAAAGTTTCAACAAAAATCATCTATACACCAAAATTATTGATGTAAAACTCAAGAAAGAAAATAAAGTAGCGATTTATTGATGCGAAGCGTAGCTAAACGAAGTTTAATGTTTGAAAACTCTGTATGAGTAAGTGTTTTCGCCAATATTTACACGAACAATAAAAATGCTTTTGCCAGCGAGCTTTTCGCTATCGGGTGTAATGGCAATTTCTTTTAATGGCTTAGAAAGGTCGTAGGCGCAACGGTAAATTTCGTTGCCCAAAATGTCGAACATACGCATATTTACCAAACCACTTTGAGCAGTTGAAAATTTCAGACTGAATTCGCTGTTGAATGGATTAGGATAAACACTAATTTGTTCCAATTCAGACTTGCGGTTTTCAAGCCCATTCGCTTTCGCTTCAACGCTCGAAAGAGCAATGAAAAGCAAAATGAAAAATGTAAATATGGTGGTGTAGTCTTTTTTCATGCTGTTAAATATAATGCTTGAAAGACAATAATGCAAGTGAAAGGATTAAGCAGGTGAGATTACGAAGTGAAATTTTGCTAATCCAACTTGATTTCTTCTTCGTGTTCGTCAAACAGCTTATAGTCGGTAAAAGAGAGCGATTCGTTGCTGTATATTTTTATATAGGATTTGAATTTCCACCACCATTTAAGGCGAATGGACGGAAATCCTTTTTTTAAATATGCTTCTACAATGGGGTGAACATAAAGTTTTAGGCTTCGGTGTGCTTGGGTAAGTGTAAGTAAATCAGCTTCAATTTCGTCTAACAAAAGCAATGACGATTGTATTGCTCCAGAGCCTGCACAAGTTGGGCAAACTTCGGTAGTAACAATATTTATTTCGGGGCGAACACGCTCGCGGGTTATTTGCATAATGTTGAACCGCGAAAGAGGCAGAATGGTGTGTGTGGCGCGATCTATTTCCATAAACTCGCGCATTTGGGTGAACAATTCTTGCTTGTGTTCGGCCACTTTCATGTCAATAAAGTCTATCACAATAATCCCCCCCAAATCGCGCAAACGAAGTTGGCGGGCAATTTCTTTCGCGGCTTCAATATTGGTGCTTAAAGCGTTTTTTTCTTGTGTGCCTTCGTTGGTGTTTCGATGCCCACTGTTTACATCTACAACGTGTAATGCCTCGGTTTTTTCAATTATCAGATAGCTGCCATTGGGCATATTTACAGTTCTGCCAAACGAAGATTTTATCTGCTTGGTGATGCCGTAATAATCGAAAATAGGCTGCTTGCCATTGTAGGTAGAAACCATTCCCTTTCTATCGGGCGCAATGCGTGCAATGTAATCTTCTAATTCGCGGGTAAGCGTTACATTGTTTGTAACTACTTTATTGAAATCGGGATTCAATAGGTCGCGTAAAATGCCGGTAGTTTTATCTACTTCGCTTAATACTTTTTTTGCCGGCTGGGCGTTGCGCAAATTTTGCGACATTTCTTTCCATTTTTCTACCAGCATGTTTAGATCCTGGTGAAGTGTTGCTGTGTCTTTTCCGGCAGCTTGGGTACGCACAATTACGCCAAAGTTTTTGGGTTTTAACCCTTCTACTAATACTCGCAGCCGCTTGCGCTCCTCTGCGCTATCAATTTTTTTAGATACACCAACAGTATCGTTGAATGGAGTAAGTACCAAATATCTGCCGGCAATAGAAATTTCGCAGGTAAGGCGAGGGCCTTTTGTAGAAATAGGCTCTTTAAGTATTTGTACTAAAAGAAACTGCTTGCCCGAAAGTACTTCTTTAACATTGCCTGTTTTAATGATTTCAGGCTCTAATGTAAAGTTATTCAGTGTACCATCGTTTGACCCTGCTACAGCATGAGCTGTATATTTCATCAATGAGCGCAGGCTTGGACTTAAGTCGGTATAATGTATAAAGGCATCTTTTTCGTAGCCAACATCAATAAATGCTGCGTTTAAACCGGGCATTACTTTTTTTATTCTGCCCAAGTAAACATCGCCAACATTGAATTGGTTGGTTACTCTTTCCTGATGTAACTCAGTAAGAACCTTATCTTCCAAAATAGCAACATCGGTGCTGCCTTCGGATGTATGAATGATTAATTCTTTGTTCACAAAAACTCACAATTAAGACAAACACAAAACGAACCATAAAGCGGTTCGATAGTGTAGTGTCTGATTATCAATAAATCTCGCACAGTAATCCGACCATTGATTTAATGGCATAGGATAAAATAATGGCTGCGTCAAGAATTTTCAATGAGTTGATTGTAGTAATCAACTCATTGAAAAGAAAAGATTATTTCTTTTTATGACGGTTTTTGCGCAAGCGCTTTTTACGCTTATGAGTGGCAATTTTGTGACGTTTACGTTTTTTTCCGCAAGGCATAATTTGCTTTGTTTAAAGTGAAATAATTTAATTAGCTATTAAGTTCTTCAATATACTTATCAATCTCTCTTTGTACTTCTTCATTTTCAATCAGATTTCTGCACTGTTTAAAGAGTTTGACAGCCCTTTCTTTATTTCCGGTGCTTTTGTAAGCCTGTGCTAACAGAAACATCGCTTCTAAATTTTGGGGTTGCGAATGTAAAACTTTTTCCAATCTATTTATAGCTTTCTCATTTTGTCCGCTCATCATACTGAATTTTCCGAGCATAAACTGAGCTTCGGCATTGCTTGAATCTTTTTTTACAATGTCTAAAAGCATTGCAATTCCTTGCATGGGGTTGCTGCCACCTTCAACATAGCAAGCGGCAATTTTTAATTTGTAATTGATGTTGCTTAGGCATTTAGGGCTTCTTCATGTAAATACGTTCTGATGTCTTCTGCCGGGGCGCGACCAACTAAAGAGTAAAATCTATCGCCACTTTCGACCCAATTGGGTGTTTTGTTCATTAAAATGGCTGCTTCGCTGTAGTAATATGCATTGCCCAGTGGGTCGCCAATGGAAGCATAGAGGTTAGATAGTTTTATTGCGGCTTCTGCTTTAGATGCTCTTTGAGTGTTTGCTGAAAGTGAAGCAAATTCCTTCTCAGCACTTGCGAAAAGAGCTGTTGTGTCTTTTGAAGTTACTGTAGCTTTTACGGTTTTTAGGTAATCTGCTATATCGAAAGCGGTGTGTTCAGCTTCATCGTGTTGATGAGTTGCTGCTTTTTGTGAGGTTGGTGCTTGATGTGTTTTTGCAAAAAGATAAACGCCAATAAGGGCTACAGATGCAAAACCCACTAAAATCCACTGCGAACGATTCATTGTAATTTTTTGAGCGGGCGAAGATGCTAATAAATCATCAAGTACACTTTTGTTTTAACCTATGTTTCAATCGTTTTTAGTAAATCGTAAATTTTTACTTGTGCCCGTACTTTGTTTTTTGCCGGTGTTGGGCGGTGTTGATTGCGCTGAGCGGCATCCATTATTCTGGCTTTTACGTTATCGGTCCATTGAATTTCGAGCATGTCGAGTAGTTCTTTTTGAATGTTTTTGTCGTAGATAGGGCAGCTTACTTCTACACGGTTATCTAAGTTTCGTGTCATCCAATCGCTGCTGCTGATGAAATAAAGTGGGTTGCCACCATTTTCAAAAATCAACACGCGAGAGTGTTCCAAAAACTTATCTACAATACTGATGGCTTCAATGTTTTCGCTTAGTCCTTCAATGTCCGGCACTACCACGCTCAAACCGCGCACAATGCATCGTATCTTTACTCCGGCTTTGCTTGCTTCGTATAATTTTCGCGCCATATCTTCGCTTGATATGCTGTTGAGCTTGATGAATATGGAGGCTGGTTTTTTCTTTTTAGCATTTTCAATTTCATTGTCTATCAACTTCATGAAATGCTTGCGTGTTTGATGGGGCGAAACTACTAAGTGTTTTGTAACAAACTGTTTGTAATTCTTTTGAAAGAATTCAAACATTGTGGCTACTTCATGTGCAATTTTAGGGTGGGCGGTAAACAGTGAGTCGTCAGCATATATGTTTGAGGTGATTTCGTTGTAGTTTCCGGTGGTGATGTTTACGTAGCGTTTTAACTTACCTTTTTCAATCCGTTCAATGAGGCATAGTTTGCTGTGTACCTTTAAGCCAGGAACGCCATAGATTACATGAATACCTTCGTCTTGCAGTTCTCGCGCCCATTTTATGTTTGCTTCTTCGTCAAAACGTGCTTGAACCTCTACTACAGCAACTACTTTTTTACCGTTCTTGGCGGCATTTATCAGCGCATTTGCCACCATGCTTTTATTGGCAAGGCGATAAAGTGTAATGTAAATATTTTTTACATTGGGGTCTATGGCTGCCTCGCGTAAAAGGTCAATGAAGTGATTGAATTTTTGATAAGGGTAATGCAACATTACATCCTGTTTTCGCAAGGTGTCGAAAATGCTGTTTGTGCCTACCAAAGCCGGATGCGATAGCGTTTTAATGGGGTCGTAGGTTAGGTTTTTTAATCCAATATCAGGAAAGCGAATAAAATCTCGGAAGTTGTGGTAGCGCCCTCCGGGAATCATATTTTCTAAATGCTTTACATTCATTTTAGTGGTGATAAAACTTAACAGTGGTTTATCAATGCTTTGATCGAAAACAAAGCGGACGGGTAAGCCTTTTTGCCGAGCTTTTACACCTTTTGAAATTTTATCTATAAAACTTTGAGAAATGTCGTTATCAATATCTAATTCCGCATCGCGGGTCAATTTTATTGTCCATGCTTCAAACGTATCGAAGGTGAAGTGCATGAATATTTCGGGTAAACAGAAACGAATAACGTCATCTAAAAGAATAATGTGTTTTTGTTGTTTTGGCGAAGGTAGAATGATAAACCTATCTACCACATCGGTGGGTATTTCTATTAGCGAATACTGAAATTGTTTTGGGTTGGCGCTTGAAGATAACTTGATGGCAAGATAAATGGTCTTATCTTTTAAATACGGAAATTTTTGAACTTGTTGCAACATGATGGGCACTAATGCAGGGCGCACACGCTCGGTAAAATACTGTTTTACGAATTCCGACTGGCGGGTGTCGAGTTGGGTTTCATTGATGATGAAAATGTTATGTTGTTTTAGTTCCTGCGATATTTCGGCATAAACTGCATCGAAGCGCACGGTTTGCCTGATTACAATTTCCTGAATTTCTTCGAGTAGTTTTTTGGGTTTTGGCGTGGGTACTTCTTTTGTTTTTTTTCCAAGTTCTACAAAACGTTTCAGGGTTGCTACGCGCACTCTGAAAAATTCATCTAAATTGTTTGAAAAAATGCCCAAGAATCGCAGTCGTTCAATGATTGGAACATTCGGGTCGGCTGCTTCTTGCAATACACGCTCGTTAAAACTCAACCAGCTTATTTCGCGATTGATATACTTTTCACCTTTCATAAAAATGCTGTGCAATGTGTTTGTAGGCAAACCTAATTGAATTTGTTTAAGGTTTGCGAAGTAGTCTTTTAACCGCCAATGGCGCAAGGGCTTAACGATTACTTAATATTTGGTTGTTCGGTTTTAGAACTTTAGTGATGAAACCATAGGGTGTTTGCTATTTGGAAAGGCGATATAAAATGTGGTTCCTCCATTTGCATTTTTATCAATCCAAATTCTACCGTTATAGTAATCCATAATTTTTTTGCACATCGCCAAGCCAATACCTGTTCCTTCAAACTCGGCAGCAGAGTGTAAGCGCGAAAACATTTTGAATGCTTTGTTGTATTGGTCTTCTGGAATGCCAATGCCGTTATCGGATATTGCTATTATTATCTCATTCCCTTCCGATACATCTGTGATGTTTACTGTGGGTACATCGCTGCGATTGTATTTTATACCATTTGCTGTAATGTTTTGAATTAGTTGAGCCATCAAACTTTGGTGGGCAAGTACAGCGGGCAATTTTCCTATTTGCAGTTTTGCTTTGCGTTCGGTTATAAAACTTTTTAATGTGTAATCTACCATGTTTGCCACCTCATTCAAATCTACAGCTTTTGCTGAGCCAAGATTCTTGTCTAACTTGCTGTATGCAAGCAGGTCTTCAATCATTCGTTCTAAATGTTTGGCTCCATTTACTGCAAAGCCAATGTATTGCTTGTCTTCTTCATCAAATTTTTCTTTGTTTTTTCTTTCGAGCAGTTGCATGAAAGAAGATATGGTTCTAAGCGGTGCGCGCATATCGTGCGATGCAATAGAAGCGAACATTTGCAAGTCGGCATTCGATTGCTGAAGTTCAGTTTTTTGCTTTTCTAATTGATGTCTTATGTTTTTGTTGCGAACCTGTATTACTTTGTCTTGTTGAACTATTTTTTCATTTAAGTCCATCACTTTTTTGTAGTGGTATGTGGCTTGGCTAAAGTCCATCATATCTTCATAAATTTCCGCAAAAAGTTTGTGGCTTGAAAGTATATCGGCACTTATTGACGAGGCATCGTTTTCTTTTATCTGCTCTTTGTGTTTTATGGCAAAAGAAAGTGCTAAATCGTAGGTTTTCATTAGCCTGTACGACTTACTCATCATCGAAAAAATATCGCCCAGCAGTTTTTTATTTTGCATTCGCTCGGCAATTTCCAATGCTTTATTCAAGTCGAGAATTGCATTAGAAGGGTCGTTGTTGTTTACGTGCAGTGAACCCAAATGGTAATACGCTTGCGCTACAAGCCTCGATGACTTATCAATAACCTGACTCCAGCGCAACGATAACTGGTGATAATGCAGGCTTTTTTCAAAATCGCTGTTTGAGTTGTAGGCTTGCCCAATATTGGTGCAAATCATTGCTTTGGCAGTAATAATCTGCGGGTCGTCAGAATTTATTGACTCTAATATTTCGAGTGCTTTTTGATAGCTTAACAGCCCTTGGTCGGCAACTCCCATTTTCATTTGTGCCGATGCAATATTGTTTAAGGTGGTTGCTGTTTGTTTTTTATCGTTTACAGTTTCTTGTAGTTTTAGTGCGTTGTAATACAGCTCAAGGCATTTGTCATAATCGCCAAGTTCGCCATATATCATGCCCAATAACCTATCGGATATAGAAAGATTTAATAGGTCTTCATTAGCTTTAAATATGCTTTGCGCTGTGGCGTTAGCCTCTAACGATTTTTCAATATCGCCATGAAACCAATAGTAAGCACTATGCAGCAATTCTGCTTTTCCAAGCCCAATATCGTACCTGAATTTTTTTGAAAGAGAAGTAATTTGTTTGATGTAACTGAGCGCAAGATTGGCATCTATATTTACAAGACTTTGCCCCTGAGTAAACATGGCTTGCACTTTTGCAGCTATATTTTCAGCAGTTATTGTTTCGTCAAGTTTTACTACGCCTTCGCCAGACATACTATATCAGAATAGAGTTTTTTAAGCTAACCAAAGTGGGCTAACGTGTTGTTCTTACGTTCAGATTAAAAAAATGTTGCTTTTGATAGCGAAACGCTCAGTCTTAATGTTTATGTGGGTAGTCTTGTTTGGGCTTGGCGATTGACAGAATGCTGCAATTTAATATGCAAGCGAAGGTACGCTGTAATGCATTTTACTTGCAGCTGTAGATGTTTGATGAGTCAAAATTTTCCATAGATTCGTTGCATGGAGTTGAAAGTAATTATTTACATCATTATTGGCGTAGGCTATTTTATCTATTCTGCCTATAAGAAAGTAAATGATGAGAAAGGAAAAGTAGCAAAGCCTAAAGCTGCTAATCCACCTGCAAGTAAACCCAAGCCCAAAAGTTGGTTGGAGGAGATGGTAGAGAAAATGCAGCAAGAAGCCGAAAAAGCAAAGCAGCAAACTCCCCCCCAGCCAAAAGTTAAGCCTCAAAAACAACGACCTTTACGTCAAAAAGATTTAATAGTTCAAGAGGTTGGGTACAATAGA
>CAZYXR010000066.1:6153-16721 GCA_964650845.1 uncultured Chitinophagaceae bacterium | reverse complement strand
TATTGATATTACAGTAAATGGTGCAGTATTTCCATATACTTATTTGTGGACTACAGGCGCAACCACACAAAATATAAGTGGTTTAAATGGTGGCAGTTACACAGTTACTGTTACCGATAACAATGCATGTACATTGGTAAGAACATTTAATGTTAATTCGCCAACTGCGCCAATAGCCACAGTAATGTCTGGTACAAACCTTACCTGCAATGGCGATGGCAATGGAAGTGCAAGTGTGAGTGTTTCGGGCGGTACAATGCCATACAGTTACTTGTGGAATAATTTTGCAAACACCGCTTCTATCAATAACTTGAGTGGTGGCAAATACACTGTATTGATAACAGATGCAAATGGCTGCACTGCAAGAGATACTATTATTATTACAGAGCCAGCAGCAATACAACTTTCTACTTCAGTAACCAATGTATTGTGCAATGGAGATTCAGGCACAATCAATCTTACAGTGCTTGGTGGCACACCAGTAATTACATACACATGGAGCAATGGTGCAACCACGCAAAACATTAGCGATGTTGCCGGCACTTATACTGTAACTATTGTAGATGGAAATGGCTGTACAGCAACTACGAGTGCCGTTATTTCACAACCTGCTGCAGTGGTTGTAAATGCTGTAACCAAAGATGTAAATTGTAATGGAGCTGCCGATGGAAGTGTAACCCTAAGTGTATTTGGTGGTGTTGGACCATACAGTTACAATTGGTCAAATGGAGACACTACTAAAGATGTAATGGATCTTAATGGTGGTAGTATTACAGTTACAGTTACTGATGCAAATGGCTGTACCAATGTTTCATTATATGTGATTCAGGAACCTACACCTATTACTTCGGGTATTGTGAAAACCGATGTTACCTGCCCTGGTGCTGCTGATGGAAGTGCGGTATTGACGGTAAATGGCGGAACTGCTCCTTACATTTTCTCATGGAGTAATTTTACCATCAGTCAAAATGCAAATAACTTGAGTGGCGGTAAATACTTTGTGATTATTCGCGATAAAAACAATTGTGAATTGCGCGATAGCGTTGAAATATTGGAACCTGCACTAATTGAAATTACAGATACTATTACCAATGTTTCATGCAATGGATTGACCGATGGTTCTATTGCTTTAGGTACAACTGGCGGAACAGCACCATATTCATATTCATGGAGCAATGGTGCTTCGGGTGCAACAGTGGGTGGGCTGGCTGCTGGTACATACGCAGTTACAGTATTTGATATGAACAACTGTAGCAAAACGGCTTCATTTAACGTGGCGCAACCTTTGTTACTTTCATTGTCGGGTATTGAAATTGAGGCCAATTGCTTTGGTTCATCAACCGGTAAAGTAGATGTAACTGTTGTAGGCGGAACTATTCCGTACGATTTCTTATGGAGCAACGGAGCTACAACTGAAGATTTAAACAATGTTTTGGCCGGAACATATTCATTGATAGTTACCGATGCCGGAGGTTGTACCGCAGTAGATACATTTGAGGTTACAGAACCTACGCCAATTGTATCATCAATTGCTGTAACAAATGTTACCTGCTTTGGCGCAAACAACGGTGCGGCAGACCTAACTGTTAGCGGTGGAACAGCTCCTTATTCTTTCTTATGGAGCAACTTTAAAGGTTCAGAAGATATTGCGAACTTAAATGGTGGCTTATACATTGTGCTTATCACAGATAACAAAGGTTGTGTGCAACGCGATAGTGCTGATGTGCTTGAGCCATTGCCGCTTTCGTTAACTACGGCAGTAAGTCAAATAACTTGTTTTAATGATAATGACGGAGTGGTTGATTTAAGTGTTAGCGGTGGTACGCCACCATACTCTTATGTATGGAGCAATGGCGCAACAACACAAGATGTTTCTCAATTGGCTGGCAACACTTACTCGGTAGTGGTAACAGATGCACAAGGATGTACTGCTACTACCTCGGCTACTATTATCAACCCATCTGTTCTAAACATTAACGCTTTGGTAGAAACACCAAGATGTTCGGGCGAAAGCAACGGAAGTATTGATTTGATAGTTTCGGGTGGTACGCCAGTTTACACCTATGCTTGGAACACAGGGCAACAAGTTGAAGATTTGTTTAACATTCCATCGGGCAATTACATTATTACAGTTACCGATAGCAAAGGTTGTACTGCTTCAGATACTGTAGATGTTTCGCAACCATTGCCATTATACACTACAGGATTTATTACCGATGTAAGTTGTAATGGTAATGAAGATGGATTTTTGGATATTACCGCTTATGGCGGTACACTTCCGTATTTCTTTGGTTGGAATACAGGACCAGTAACCGAAGATTTAGGTTCTTTGGCTGGCGGTTCTTACACCGTTACCGTTACCGATGGAAATGGCTGCACCGTATCTGCGGTTTACAATGTGTTTGAACCACAGCCATTGTTGGTTACTTTGCAAAAAGTAGATGCAGTATGCAATGGCTCTAATACCGGCACAGTAACACCAACGGTTACAGGAGGTGTGTATCCATATCAATATTTATGGAGCAATTTCAGAATAGATTCGGTTCAACAAAATGTTGCAGCAGGATTTTACTCGGTGGTGGTATTAGATAAAAATGGTTGCAGAGCCGTTGATACAATTTTAGTGGCAGAACCACCAGCAATAGTAATTACCGCAGTTGTTACAGATGCGCGTTGCAAAGGAGTTGCCAATGGCGCAGTTGACATTACAGTTTCGGGTGGAACCGGATCTTATACTTACACTTGGAGTAACTCAACTACTAATGAAGATTTATCGAATGCTGCTACCGGATCGTATGTTGTAACAGTTACAGATGCAAATGGTTGCACCCAAACCGCAACATTTGAAGTAGGAGAGCAGCAGCAGTTGTTTGTTTCGGTTGCATCTATTGCAAGCGTTTCTTGTAATGGAGGTGGCAATGGTGCTGTTGATATTACCGTTGCCGGGGGAACGCTGCCATATACATACTTGTGGAGCAATAACTCTGCTTTTGAAGATGTATTGGATTTGATAGCAGGAGTTTACACGGTTACCGTTACAGATGGTAATGGTTGTGTTGGCAATATTTCGGCCACCGTTCCAGAGCCTAATCCAATTGTAGTAACAACAACAACTGTTGGTTCAAAATGCGCTACATCGGCAACCGGTAAAGTTTCGGCAGTTGTAACGGGCGGTACAGCACCATTTGTTTATACACTAAATGGTATTACGCAAGCTTCCGATTCGTTTGTAGGTTTGTTGCCAGGCACTTATACTTTGTTGGTGCGCGATGCAAAATACTGCGAAGCCGTAACAACATTCAATATTGCCTCCCCTAATGATTTAATTGTTGATTTGACTGCCGATAAGTTGGTAATACTTTCTGGTATGAATGTGCAATTAACTGCTACAACTACCTCTACCAAAAACATTGTTCGTCATTATTGGAGTCCGCTCAGCGATTTCAATTTTACAGGATGTGGCGACCCAGATAATTGCGCTTCGCCTGTTGCTGCTCCTAAAATTACATCTGTGCTTTTGGTTACAGTAATGGATGAAGATTCATGTACGGCATCCGACACTGTTCGCGTAGAGGTTCGCAATCAACCAAGTTCATTTATGCCTACTGCATTTACGCCAAACGAAGATGGTTTGAACGACCGTTTTGTGTTTGATATTTTAGGGGCTGAAACTGCCGAAGTGAAAGTTTTTGACCGTTGGGGCAATTTATTGTACAACAATGCTGCGCAAAAGAACGGGTTAGATAACTTAGACTCTTGGGATGGAACTTTCAAAGGCGATAAAGTGGAGTACGAAACTTACGTTTATATGCTGAAAGTGAAATACTTTGATGGAGCTATAAAAGACATAACCGGAACTATTGCAGTAATGCGATAGACCCAATATGGAAAATAAAAAGCCGCATGATTTTTTCATGCGGCTTTTTTATGTCTAAATTTTAGAGAGTAGAATCGCTCAAACTTTCCTTAGAATCTTTTCTTAATATCTTCCAATTCACCTTTTGGAATGGCAGCTATCAACCGTTGAGTGTATTCGTTTTTCGGATTGTTGTAGATTTCATCACTTGGTCCCATTTCTTCAATCTTACCCTTGTTCATTACCACCATGCGGTCGCTCATGAATTTTACAACACTTAAATCGTGCGAAATGAAAATGTAAGTGAACTTAAACTCTTCGCGCAACTGTATCAACAAGTTTAATACTTGCGCCTGTACCGATACATCTAATGCGCTTACCGATTCATCGCAAATAATAAACTTAGGATTCAAAGCTAAAGCGCGAGCAATGCAAATACGTTGTCTTTGGCCGCCACTAAACTCGTGTGGATAGCGATTGAAGAATTCCGGCTTCATATTTACTTTGCCGAGTAATTCTATTACTTTTTCTTTCCGCACTTTTTCGTTGCTGTGGATGCCATGAACTGTCATTGGTTCCATAATAGCATCGCCAATAGTAATACGTGGATTTAAAGATGAGTAGGGGTCTTGAAAGATGATTTGCATGTGTTCGCGCACATCCATCATTTCCTTATTGTTTAATGTAAGTAAGTTTTTGCCTTCAAAAATTACTTCGCCAGCGTGTGCAGGTACTAAGCGCAAAATTGTTCTGCCTAAGGTAGTTTTACCACAGCCCGATTCGCCTACCAAACCAAGCGTTTCGCCAGGGTACACATCAAAAGAAACATCATCTACGGCTTTAACATAATCCATTGTTTTACCCAGCCAATTTTTTGTGGTAGGGAACCATGTTTTTAGGTTTTTTACTTGTAACAATGGTTGCTGTTGCAGTAGTTTTTCTCTGCGCGTGTCTGTTACGCTTTGGTCAATTACAACTGCGTTAATTGCTTGTGCAACTGTGGTATTCAACTCCTCAATGGTACCATCTTCTTTTTCGCGCATAAAATCTACCACAGTTGGTAGCTTGCTTAGGCGCTTGCCCAATGGTGGGCGGCAGGCCAATAAACTTTTTGTGTAAGGATGTTGTGGGTTGCTGAAAATTTCCAAAACTGTTCCCTGCTCTACAATTCGGCCTTTATACATCACAATTACTCGGTCGGCAATTTCGGCAATTACACCAAGGTCGTGTGTAATAAACATGATGGCACTGTCAATTTCTTTCTTTAACTGATTCATTAAATCAAGAATTGTTTTTTGCACAGTTACATCCAATGCCGTAGTTGGCTCATCGGCAATTAAAATTGATGGATTGCAACTCATAGCCATTGCTATCATTACACGCTGCTTTTGCCCGCCCGAAAGCTGGTGAGGGTAAGCGTCAATTACACGTTTTGGGTTTGGAAGTTTTACTTTTTCAAACATTTGCAACGTAATATCCTGCGCTTGCTTTTTAGTAACTTTTTGATGCAGCATTATTGCTTCCATAACTTGGTCGCCACAAGTAAATACCGGGTTAAGCGATGTCATCGGCTCTTGAAAAATCATTGCAATTTCATTGCCGCGATACTTTCGCATATCCTTATCGTCAATCTTTGTTAGATCAACTTGTTTACCATCACGAGTGTTATACAAGATTTGACCGCCCGAAATTTTTCCGGGAGGGTTGGGAATCAAACGCATGATGGAAAGCGAAGTTACAGACTTGCCCGAACCCGATTCGCCAACAATACCGATGGTTTCGCCTTTGTTAAGTGTAAAGCTAACATCGTTTACTGCTTTAACGATTCCGCCATCTGTTTTAAATTCTGTTACAAGGTTTTTTACGTCTAAAAGAAGTTTACTCATATAGTTGAAAGTGGGACAAACGTAATTTAATTTTTGCAGCTTAAAATTGCCTGTTGAAATGTTTTCTTAATCAGGTTGTTATATTCACAAGAAGCTGCTGTGTAATATATCTTTTAATAACCGAGTTGCTTCAAAGAGTTTTCGTCTTCGCGCCAACCTTTACGAACTTTTACGCGCAATTCAAGGAAAACTTTTTTGCCAATAAATGCTTCAATGTGTTCGCGGGCTTCTTTGCCTGTTTTGGTAAGTTTTTCTCCGCCTTTGCCAATAACAATTGGTTTTTGCGAGTCTCTATCTACATAAATAGCGCAACGAATTTTATCCAGTTTTTCGCCTTCTTCATATTCTTCTACCACTACTTCGCAACTGTAAGGAATCTCTTTTTCGTAATTGAAAAAAATTTTTTCGCGCACAATCTCAGCAATGAAAAATCGCAATGGGCGATTGGTTAAGTCCTCTTTATCGTAATACGGTGGCGACTCGGGCAGTTGCGAAACAATAATGTTTAGTAATTTATCGATGCCTAACCGCTGGTCGGCACAAACAGGAATGAACTTTGCATCGGGTAGATGATTATGCCATCTGCTTTGGGCTGCATCTACTTCGGGTGGTTTGCATAAGTCTGTTTTATTAAAAACAATCAGGCATTTTTTATTAGCATTTTTGGCAATTTCAATAAGGTGTTTTTGTTCTTCTTCTTTTTGAAATTTATCGGTAACAAACAACAATACATCTGCATCTTCCAAAGATTCATGCACAAACTTGTTCATGTTTTCGTGCAATTTGTATGCTGGCTGATTGATAAAGCCCGGAGTGTCGCTAAACACAATTTGGTAATCATCGTCATTAACAAACCCAAGCAGCCTGTGCCGGGTAGTTTGTGCTTTTGGCGAAATTATTGCCATGCGTTCGCCCACCAGCGCATTCATTAAGCTGCTCTTGCCTACGTTTGGCAAACCAATAATATTTACAAATCCTGCTTTGTGTTGCATCATTATATTTAATGTTCAAAGGTATTTATATTATGCCAACAGCTCATTTTTATTCAGCTACGGCACTTTCGCGAGGCAATATTCCGGCAGTTTTTGTTTTGCCAAAAATTAAGTTCAGTACCACGCCTGCTACTACCAGTAAAATTCCTGCCAAAGAGAGTAATGAAAATGACTCGCCAAAAAAGAAATAGCCGAATGCTAATGCATATATCAAACCGGTATAGTTAAGTATAGAAACATTGGCAATGTTTTCTCTATGTAAACTGCGAGTTAAATTTAACTGACCAAAGTGGGTGAAAACACCCGTTAAAACAAGAAAAACAAAATCTTGAAATGATGGCATTTGCCAATTAAAAATAGAAAACGCCAAACCTGTAATGGCGCCAAAAATTTGAAAGTGAAGCACCACAACCAGTTCGTGTTCTTTTTGCTTTAAGCTACGCACCATGTTGTAAGCAAAAGCCGAGCCAATGGCCGAAACAATTCCAATGCCTAAATAGAACATTGAAACTCTTTCATCGAACCCTTTTATTAGCAACACCCCTGTAAATGAAATTGCGAAAAATATCCATTGAATGTTTTGTACTTTTTCTTTTAGTAAAAAGATGGCAATGATTGTGGTGAAAATTGGCGATAGATATTGAATGGTTACTGCACTTGCTAATGGAATGTTTTGAATGGTTAAGAAAAATGTGTACAGCGCAATGGTGCCAAACATTCCTCTTAAAAACAGTAGCTTTCTGTTGCTGCCAATCCACGAAACTTTAGCTTTGTATAAAGAAACAAAAGCAATGGACATAGCTGTGAAGCATCTGAAAAATACCACTTCCATTGGTGGAATATGAGTTACTTTTTTGATGCAAATATTCATTATAGAAAAGCTAAGTGTGGCCAGTAGCATGTAAATTGCCCCTTCGCTTATTCCCCACAACATCAATCGCTTTTTCACAACGCGGGCGAAAGTATTATTTGCTTATCTATTCTTCTGTTGAGATTAGTTAAGTTGAGGAATGATGACCTTTTGCCAGTAAACTACTTTCTGATAAGCGCTCCGAAATCTTTTTCAAAACTACTCATCAACTTATTCATTACCTTTTCAATTTCATCATCTGTGAGTGTTTTTTCTTCATGTTGAAAAATGAAACTTACGGCATAAGATTTTTTGCCCTTTTCAATTTTATCTCCGGTGTACACGTCAAACAGCGATACTTCTTTCAATAACTTCTTTGCTTCTTTTTGTGATAGTTGCTCAATATTGGCAAACGATAGATCTTTATCTACAACCAGTGCCAAATCTCTGCGCACCGATGGGAATTTTGGCAACTGTTTGAATTCGGTTTTGTTTCGTTTGCCCACTTCCAATATGTAATCCCAGTTAATATCGGCAAACCATACTTCTTGTTTTATATCAAACTGCTTACAAATTGTTGCATTTACCAATCCGCCAATTGCTACTTGCGCATCGCTCACCATTACTTTGTAACCATAACAATACGGAGTTTGCTCGGTTGGGTGAATTGAAAAATTATGCACGCCTAATCGCGAAAGAAGATTTTCAATAGTTTGTTTTAGGTTGTAAAAATCTGTTTTTCTACTTGGCGCAAGCCAGTTGCCGCCTTCGTAACTTCCGGTAAGCAACACAGCAAGATGCTTGTATTCTTGATGTTGATTTTCTGTTTTATGGTAAGTTTTGCCAAACTCGAAAAACTTTAAATCTGCCGACTTGCGGTTCTGGTTATATGCCACTACATCCAACATGCCATACAACATAGAAGTGCGCATACAGTCCAATTCGGATGTTTGGCTATTCATCAGTTTCACTTGTTGTTTTTGCAGCAATTCATCCTGTTCAAATTTTGACTGCGAAACCGAATTGGTAGTAATTTCAGAAAAGCCCATACCATTCAATAATGTTGCTGCAATGTTTTCGTATTTTACGGCATCAATGTTTGCACTAAGAACCAAGCTCGTGTTTAGCTTTGATGGAAGCGGGAAGTTGTTGTAACCATAAATACGAATTATTTCTTCTACAATATCTGCTGGGCGAGTTACCTCGGTTTTGAATGTTGGAACAGATACAATAAGGCTTGTATCATTTTCTGTGTCAATATCTATTTCTAATTCGTGAATAATTTTTTTAATGCTTGCCTTTTCGAGATGAAAGCCTGCAAGTTTTTGAATGTAATCGAACTTTACTGTTACCTGCTTTGGAAAAATCTGAACAGGGTAAAAATCTGAAACACTTGAAGAAACAACACCGCCAGCCAATTCCTGAATCAATAAAACTGCACGTTGTAAAGCCGCTATGGTAATATTTGGGTCGCAACCTTTTTCGTAGTGCATTGCGGCATCGGTACGCAAACCATGATGTGTAGCAGTTTTGCGAATGCCGGATGGAGAAAAATAGGCACTTTCAATAAAGATTGTTTTTGTGTTGTCGGTAACGCCACTTTCGGAGCCACCAAAAACACCAGCTATACACATAGGTTTTTGTGCATCGCAAATCATTAAATCGTTGCTTGTCAGTTTCCTTTCTACGCCATCTAAAGTAACAAATCGCTCGTTGTCTTTTGCCTTGCGCACAACAACTTTGTTGCCCCCAATTTTAGCTGCGTCAAAAGCATGAAGTGGTTGTCCATATTCGTGTAACACATAGTTAGTTATATCAACTATGTTATTTATACTTCGTACTCCAATAGCGTTCAATTTGTTGATTAACCATTGTGGCGATTCTTTTACTTCAATGCCCGAAACGGTTACACCTGAATAGCGCGGGCAAGCAATGGCATCTTCTATGCTTACCAAAACTTCATGTGAGTTGTCATTTATTTTAAATGCAGATAAATCCGGTTTTTGCAACACAAGCGCTGTGTTATCTCTGGCATTCAACGCGGCTTTTAAATCTCTTGCTACACCAATGTGCGAAAATGCATCGCTGCGGTTAGGTGTAAGACCAATTTCAAAAATGGTGTCGTTTTCAATGCGAAAATGATCTGCGGCTGTACTGCCAACCACAACACTATCTGGTAGAACCAATATTCCTGCATGGCTTTCTCCAATTCCTAACTCATCTTCGGCACAAATCATTCCGGCAGACTCAACGCCTCTTATTTTTGCTTTCTTAATTTGAATTGCTTCGCTGCTGCTTGTTGGGTACAAGCTGGCTCCAACTAATGCTACAATAACTTTCTGTCCGGCTGCAACATTGGGTGCTCCGCACACAATTTGTAGTTTTTCAGTTGTGCCCACATTCACTGTTGTTACTTTCAATTTGTCAGCATCTGGGTGTTTTTCGCAAGTTACAACTTCGCCAATAACTACATTTTTTAAACCGCCTTTTATGCTTTCAAAACTCTCGAATCCTTCCACCTCCAAGCCAATAGAGGTTAATACTTCGGCAACCTCATTTGCAGGAAGTTGGATGTTTAAATACTGTTTAAGCCAGTTGTACGATATCTTCATGGTATTGCTACTTAAAAATGGATTTGTGGAATGTAAAAAGAGCTTTTTGCCAAAATGGCGGTTGTTGCTTTCTTGTTTTTCTTTTGCTGCAAACGTAAAAGTTTTTTAAACAGTGCAATTGAACAAGCCGAATATTTTGCAAAGGATTTATAGTTTTACGGCATGAAGTATAATTACGTTTTTTATTTTTTGTTCTTGGCTTTATTGGTAACCGTTTCGGCATGTAGCAATAAAAGCTGCGAAGGAATTGTATGTGGCCCCAATAAACAGTGTGCGCAAGGCGAATGTTACTGTGCAGATGGTTATGAAGGCAGTAGCTGTACAGATTTAGCTTACACAAAGTATATTAGAAGTTATCTTGTTCAAGAAAAT
>CAZYXR010000066.1:0-6143 GCA_964650845.1 uncultured Chitinophagaceae bacterium | reverse complement strand
GCCAAGGAACATCGCCTAACACACCTCCTAATACAAATATTACTATCTATCAAGGTACACAACTCAATAGAGTAGTGTTAAGTGGATTTTTGGGTATGGGACTTGATGTGGTTGCAATTATTAGAACCGATCAAGCAAACAGAGGCAATACATTAGAAATTCCACGTCAAAACCTTGGAGGCGTTACAGTAGAAGGTTATGGAACTTACAACACACCACAGGCGGGTCAAATTTCTTTTGAATTTACTTATACCTACAATGGCACGCCATACTCTTGCCAGCAGAGATTTTACCCAATTTAGTTTAGCTAAAGAGGTTAGCGTGTTATTGCTATTAAACACACTAACCTTAAACTAACCTTAAACTAACCTTACTTTCGGTTGCGCTTGCGCGATTTTCTGTATTCGGCAATTGCCTCCTCGGTTGTAACCCAATTTCTACCTTCTTTATAGGCTGCAATTTTGCCTTGCCGGGCAAGCAAGCTGATGTACTCTTGCCCGTATGGAATCTCATCTTCTTCAACCAAATTTGAAATTGATTTTATCTCTTTATATGTTTTGGGTAAAGAATTTAAGTAGATATCTAAAGAACGCTCTGTAGCTTGTGCCATCAATAATGCTAACTTTTGATAAGAACCTTTGTTGGCTTGATTTAAAGCATCGTAGTACTTTTTTCTATCAGTTTTTAAAATAATTGCTGGCGGATAACCTTTGCGCATTAAAAGCAAATTCATCACAAGCCTTACTGTTCTGCCATTTCCATCAATGAACGGGTGAATCCAAACGAAGCGATGGTGAAACAATGATGTAAGTAATACATCATTCAATTTCAATGGATTTTCATTTACAAAATCAATTAACTCAGTTAGCATTTCGGGAACTTTTGCAACACTTGGCGGTGTAAAATTCGCACCAGTAATTCTTACAGGTACATTTCTTATTCTTCCTGCAAAATCTTTTGCAATTTTACTCATCACCAACTCGTGAACATCTAACACATCTCGCTCTGTTAATACATACTTTGGTTTTGCCAAACCCTCAAGAAATTCTATTGCTTCATGATGGTTGGTTATTTCAAAATGCTCGCGAAGCGATTTTCCGCCTATTGTTATTCCTTCTTCAAGAACAATTTTGGTTTCATTAAGCGAAAGCGTATTGCCTTCAATACTATTTGAATTGTAAGTCCACTCAACATTCAATCCCTCTTTTATCTTTTGTACTATAAAATCTGGTAGAGGTCTTTGTTCGTCAAGAAGTGCTTTCTTGCTTGCCAACCTTTCAATGGTTGGTTGCATTTCTTCAATAATATTTTGCATTCCATGCTTCCACATCCCACAAATATATAAAATCGTTTCGTGTATTAAAACACTCTATCCGATATTAACATTTCTTTCTTTACTTGTAATAACAACTTCTGCATCTTGGCTCATAACTATCTTTTTCGCCAAGCAATACCCTTGTTTCTGAAGCGGCAAGGCGAAAGCTAAAATGAGCAATATCGCCACATCTAACACAAATGGCGTGTACTTTTGTAATGTGGTCGGCAATGGCAAGTAGTTGCGGAATTGGGCCAAATGGTTTGCCTTCAAAATCCATATCTAAGCCGGCAATTATTACTCTGATACCAGATTTTGCCAATTGTTCGCAAACATCAGGCAACGATACATCCATAAACTGCGCCTCGTCTATACCTACAACATCAATACCCGTAGCCAGCAACAATATGTTTTGCGAATGTTCAACTGGAGTAGAGCGAATGGAATTATTGTTATGACTAACAACATCTGTTTCGTGATACCGTGTATCAATAACTGGTTTGAAAATTTCTACTCTTTTATTGGCAATTTGGGCGCGCCTTAATCTTCTAATCAACTCTTCGGTTTTGCCCGAAAACATGCTGCCGCAAACTACTTCAATCCATCCTTTATTATGTGGTTGCGAAATCGGCTCTGTGAACATAAGTTTGCTTCTATTTTTGCGTTAATCAATTTCTTACACGAGGTTTGCGAATGTAAAAATTGCGTTGTCAATCTGTAATCCGAATTTTTAAACCAATATAAATTCAATAAAAGTGAATATCAATATCACCAAAATGGCTTTTTCTATTGCTACAAAATTGTCGCAAAGTGAAGTTAGGCCACTCGCTGCTATAGAAAAAGATATATTATTAGAAGAGATTAGAAGTCTTTATAAAGCAATTTTAGAATCGCCAGAAAGCGATAAAGTTGCAAGAGAAACAGTTGTGCAAAAAATCGTTGAATCGTATCAACCACAGCAATACACAGAACCCGAACCAAACTATAAAGCAGTTGAAGGTGTATCTGTTGTTCATGCTAACGTAGAAGCGGTTGTGGAAAAAGTTTTCGAACCTCAAGTTTTAGTAGAAGACGAAGTAACGTTACCCAATTCTGAAATTTCGGTAACAGAAGAAAAAGAGAATAGTGTAGTAGATGAAAAACGCGAACCGGATACACTTCAACAGTTAAATCATGAAGTGTTATTGTCTGAAGATCAAACAACACCTCCCCAAAATACTTTCACTGCAAGTGTTGGTATTGGTGGTGAATCGGTAGTATCCTCTGGTTCAATAAATGAAGTGTTTAAACGCGAAGAAAATACAATTAATTCGCAAGCAAGCAATGTAGTGCGCGAGTTGCATTCTGTTGTCGCATCTTCTTCATTTTCGGGTATGTTAGATTTGAATAAGCGCATTCTTTTTACCAAAGAATTGTTTGCAAATAACAGCGAAGCATTTACCGCTTTTGTTCAGCAATTAGAAAAATCTAAAGGTTTAGAAGAAGCAAAATCGCTTGTTAACACTACTGCATTAGCCAAGCAATGGAAATTAGAAAACGATGCGGTTAGGCAATTGGTGAGTTTAGTTAGGCAACATTTTGAGTTTAGATAACTCAATAAATAGTATCACATCTTCAAATTACTATATTAGCCGCCTTCTATGGAAAAAGCGTTTGCAGCCTTAGGTGAATATTTATTATTGATGTATGCGGCTATTTCAAAGCCCGAAAAAGCTCGTATGTATTGGTTGGAAACCATGCGCCAGTGTTATAACATTGGTGTAGGTTCATTACCCATTATTGCAATCATTTCGTTGTTTATGGGTGCAGTAACAGCGGTACAGTTTGCCTATCAGCTAAAGAGTCTTAATCTCGTTCCGATGTGGTGGATTGGTGCCATTGTACGCAAGTCTATGATATTAGAATTGGCGCCAACTCTTAGCGCATTGCTGCTTGCCGGAAAAGTAGGCTCCAATATTGCCGGAGAATTAGGTACTATGCGCATCAGCGAGCAAATTGACGCCTACGAAATTATGGGTGTAAATACAAGTTCATATTTAATAGCACCCAAAGTGATGGGTGCAGTTTTTATGTTTCCGATGTTGGTAGTTATAAGTGTGTTTCTGGGAGTGCTTGGTGGTTTGTTAGCTGGTATGTTAGGCGGGTTTTATACTTCAACCGAGTATGTGCGCGGGGTGCAAGATGCTATGAAAAGCTACGACCTTTTTATCATGTTTATTAAATCAGTATTGTTTGCCTTTATCATTGCTTCTATTGCTTGCTATAAAGGATACACTGTAAAAGGTGGTGCTGTGGAAATTGGAGATGCAAGTACACAAGCGGTAGTGCAAAGTAGTGTTGCTGTAATTATTGTAAACTTTTTAGTTGCCTTTTTGCTGTTATGATAGAAATGATTGACCTCAAAAAGAGCTTCGGCTCTCAGCAAGTTCTTAAAGGTATTACCGCAACTTTTGAGACAGGAAAATGCAATTTGATTATTGGCAAATCCGGCTCGGGTAAAACAGTAACACTAAAATGCCTTGTTGGGCTTTTCGACCAAGATGAAGGCTCAATTCTTTATGATGGTCGCGATACCGGCAAGATGGATTTTAATACCCGAAAATCAATTCGCCAAGAGTTTGGAATGCTTTTTCAGGGTACCGCTTTGTTTGATTCAATGACAGTAGAAGAAAACATTCGATTTCCATTAGATATGTTTACTTCTAAATCGGATAGTGAAAAGGCTGATAGAGTTAACTTTTGTTTGAAACGGGTAAACATGACCGGTACCAACAAAAAGTTTCCAAGCGAACTTTCGGGAGGTATGAAAAAACGTGTTGGTATTGCTCGCGCAATAGTTAATAACCCCAAGTATCTTTTCTGCGATGAACCTAACTCGGGTTTAGACCCTAAAACATCTTTGGTGGTAGATGAATTAATTCAAGAAATTACGCAAGAATACAATATGACTACCGTAATCAACACCCACGATATGAATAGTGTGATGGGATTTGGCGACAAAGTGATTTTTTTGCACGAAGGTTTTAAATATTGGGAAGGCACAAAAGAGGAAATTTTACAAATTACTTCTGGTGAACTTTTTGATTTTATATTCGCCTCCGACTTTTTGAAAGACCTTCGACTAAGAGCGAAATATTAAGAACGGAATAAAACAGAATCGAATCAGTAATTAACCAAATAATAAATAGTAATGAGCGTATTAGTAAATAAGAATTCAAGAGTAGTAGTGCAAGGTTTTACAGGAAAAGAAGGAACTTTTCACGCTACGCAAATGATAGAGTACGGAACCAATGTGATAGGAGGGGTAACACCCGGAAAAGGTGGCGAAAAGCATTTAGAAAAGCCTGTGTTTAATACAGTTTGGGATGCTCGCCAAAAAGAGGGCGCAAATGTAAGTATCATTTTTGTTCCACCGGCTTTTGCAGCCGATGCAATAATGGAAGCAGCCGATGCTGGAATAGAATTGATTGTAGCCATAACCGAAGGCATTCCGGTGCAAGATATGGTGCGTGTAAAAAGTTACTTAAGTTCAAGAAATTCTCGTTTGGTGGGGCCCAATTGCCCGGGTGTTATTACGCCAGAAGAAGCAAAAGTTGGCATCATGCCAGGTTTTGTTTTCAAAAAAGGTAATGTTGGAATCGTATCAAAATCGGGTACATTAACTTACGAAGCTGCCGACCAAGTAGTAAAAGCAGGCTTAGGCATTACAACTGCAATAGGAATAGGTGGCGACCCAATTATTGGCACTACTACTAAAGAAGCCGTTGAGTTGTTTATGAATGATGGTGAAACAGAAGCAATTATTATGATTGGCGAAATTGGTGGCAGCCTTGAAGCTGATGCAGCTCGGTGGATAAAAGCCAGCGGAAACAAAAAACCTGTTATTGGTTTTATTGCCGGGCAAACAGCCCCTGCCGGACGCAGAATGGGACATGCCGGAGCAATTATTGGTGGAGCCGAAGATACGGCAGCGGCTAAAATGAAAATAATGAGCGAGTGCGGTATTTCGGTTGTTGCCTCGCCTGCCGAAATTGGCGAAACGGTTGCTCGCGTTCTTAAAGGCGAACTGGCCGCGTAGCTAAGTATAGATAATACATAATTTTCAAAACAACCGATTATGAATAAGTGTTTTGTATTGTTGTGCAGCTTCGCGCTTTTTGCCTCATCGTGTAAAAAGGAATCTGATAGGGCAGGGGCGTATGAAGGAACTTTTGTTGCTCCTTTTCCATTAGTTAATTTTGATCGGGTGAAAGCCACTAAGGTAGATAACAATACAATGTCTCTTCTTTATTCATTTAAAGATAGCAGTCAGTTTTTACTTATTCCTTCTGCTACTTTTACTTCCGATACAACATTGACTTTCGATTTGCAAACTACGGTATCAAGTAAACCATCTAAGTATTTGATAAAGGGCGAAGCTGCAATTTATACGAATCGTTTATCTGTTTCTGGAACGGCAACCAACGCAACAGATTCTTTCGATTTTTACAATATATCTTTTGAAGGATATAAGTAGCTTGCTATTTATTGATAGGAATAACGTTACTTGCCTATATGATGTTTTCTTATTTAAAGGTTGGATAAAGGGAGAGAGAGCGAATGCCTTTCTTTTGCTTTTTTTTGCATGAATAACAATGGTTTGTTATTTTCATTTAATTATTCATCTAAATTTTTTCCGTATGACAAACAAATTTTCATGGACGACTGTCGTCCTTTTCCTAGCTTTGATAAGTACCATTCCTAGCTGTACGAAAGAGGAATTAGAAGATCCAATTGTAGAGGCATTTATTGAAGGTGCGAAAGTTGGATTCACTGATTTTGACGGTGT
>CAZYXR010000065.1:4429-16892 GCA_964650845.1 uncultured Chitinophagaceae bacterium | reverse complement strand
CAGACCAAAGCTTGCAAAAGAGCTTCCACCTTTCCCACGCAGACAAAATTGAATTTAAAAAAATCTCCTCCACTTCAGAAAATAAAAAATACGCAACCGCACAACCCAGCACGACAAAGACAATGACAGTGAAACTGAGCAACGATAATGGTTTACAAGGACGGAGGACAGAAGGCCTACTGCTAACAGCGGTTTGGCGTAATGGCGGGTTCAGTGCTTCGTATGACAGTGTTGTGGTAGGTTCAAGTGCAGTTCTTCGATTGAACATTTGTGCTAAAAATCCGCCACTACGCCAAGCCGCAAAACGTTAGCCGTCACCCAAATTTCTCAAACGAACAACCTTCAAAAATCATTTACTACATTTGTACGGAACAAAAATTTGTACGTAACAAAAAATGCTGAGAAATTACCTGCTTTGTTGCATTGTTTTCCTTTTTTGCAGTGAGTTTATAATAGCGCAAAACTTTGAATGGGTTAAGTCTTTCGGAAGTAAGTATTACGAAGAAATATATGCTGTTGCAGCTGATTCATCTGGAGGCTGTTCATTTCTGCTAAACTATGATGGGTTTGATTTCAATAATCCAGATACTCTTCGTCTTGGCGCTTTTCAGTTTTATAAAGGAATAAAAGCTGAACATTGGACGATTTTTGTTAAATTAGATGCCAATGGTAATGTTACAAAGGCTCGCAAATTGGCTAATAATGGAACGAGTGGTACATTTGGAGGCAACCGGCTTGCCTGTAGAGATGGTAAAGGCAATATCTATTTTTTAGTCACTTCAAGGGGAGCAGCCGATTCTTTTTATTATGACTCTGTTTTACTTTACCAAAAGAAGGGGGCTTTTATTTATACCAAGTATGACAAGAATGGTAACAAAGTATTTATTAAGCAGTCTGGCTCACCTTACACAATTATAACTGATTTGAGTTTTTCAGAGGGGCACTTATTTTTTTGGGGCTACTCACGCGATATAAGCATATTTGGCACCGACACTTTTAAGTTTAGTAAGAAACTTCCCAATTCGATTTTTGGTGAAATTGATGCACAAAGTGGAGAGGTATTGTGGTCAGGTACTTTTTACGACAGCCTACAAACAACCATGACTGGTCTCACCTGTCGTGGTATGGCAAGTCTTAAAGGTTCTGTATTTATGGCAGGCCAGTGTATGAAAAAATTTAAACTCAAGGGAGACACCTTTTACAATGGTGCTTACCTTATTCAACTCGATGGAAAAGGAAAGTATAAAAAAGGAGGAATCTATATGGCGGGGCATCCTTCGAATGACGATGACTCGGTGGCCTCCTTTACAACACTGAATAGTGATGGTGAAAACCTATACTTGTCAGGACGAAGCCTAGATAGTTTTGTTTTTAGTGATAAAAAATATGTATCCCAGTTTCCTAATAGTGCATACTGGTGGGACCAGAATTTTCTCTCTTACGATTCCAGCGTCCGGCGACAATGGCTATATATGCCGAAAGTACTCGACAAGACCAAGGGATATAAAATTCTCGGTTCAGCCACCAATGAAGGCTATAATTATTACATGGGTTGGGTAGGAACAAAACTTGACTTGCAGGGTATACCCGTTTCTGCAAAATCAACCTTCGATGCCTTGATACTAAAATTGGATTACAAAGGCAATATACTTTGGGCAGTAAATGGTGGAGCTAATTATTCCTTTTCTCAAGCTATTGATGCAATTGCCGGGAAATATGTATTTTTAAGTGGTTCGTTTAAAGACACATTAAAGTTTGGAAAAGAAATTTTAGTGAGCAATAGCAGATGGAATGATGGCTGGATAGCCAAACTCAGCGACAATTCTATATTTCGGGGAAAGGTGAATAAGGGGCCTTATTGCGCCGGCGATTCAATCAGGGTTAATTATACTAAGACCGGCACTTTTGATACTTCTAATTATTTCATAGCCCAGCTGAGTGATGAGTTTGGTCGCTTTGATTCTTTGTACTATGAATTGGGAAGAATCAAAAGCAATTCAGATGGAGTGATTAAGGGGACCCTGCCGATGTTTCATGTTAAGTCATCACCACTTTACCGTATCCGTATTTTAAGCACCTCGCCCGCCGTGCAGAGTTTTTATCGAGTGGATACCTTAAGGCTTTTGATTTACTCCAAAGACAAGGCTGACCCCGGGCCCCCTGAAACCATCTGCAAAGGCGACAGTATAATGCTTAATACTTATGGCGGAACCAAATGGAACTGGAGCCCTAATTACAATATCAACAATACCTCATTAAGACAACCCATTGTCTGGCCCTTGAAAGACACTACTTATAAAATAATCATTGCAGACAGCAGCGGTTGCGGAAAACCCGACACCGCTTTCAAAAAGATATTCGTGAGACAATATCCCAAAACACTTCTCAAATTTACGGATACCGCAATTTGCCAAAATCTTCTGCTTAAAATCCCGGCTAAATTTACCGGAGGGGATTCCAATTATCACTGGCAAATGTTTTTTGTAACACCAACCAAATGGTTCTTTTACAAATCCGGTAATTCAGGAACAAACGATACTTTGAGTTACACCACTGGAGTGGATGCCACCAATGATGATAAGATGGCTATTATTCTAAAAGATGGTTGCACTTCTAAAGCCGATACTACCTATCTTACGGTAAGGCTGCGTAAATCTCTTAGCCTTAAATCAAGGTTCAGTGACACCCTTCTTTGTTATGGCAACAAATTGATCAGAATTGCAAAACCCGCTTCAACACTCCCTGCCTATGCCTTTTGGCAATGGAAGGATATAACCCATCAAACGGTTCTTTCAACAAGCGATACTTTGAACATCATTGCTAAGCAAACCATTAAAATCATGCTTTCTCTTTCCAACGGTTGTGTTTCAGATACCAATTCATTTACCCTATATGTCAATCAGCAATTAAAAGCAGTCATACAGACCGGTAAAGGAACTCTTCATGATACCACCCTCTGCTATGGTCAATCACTTAAACTAAATACCTTTGGCAGAGGAGGTTCCGGCTCAGGGTATAATTTCAAATGGTACCTGGATAAAAGCCTGGTCTCGACTTCTGATACCTTTAATCTTAAATCAGATGTCTTATTTGTGAATACCAATCAAACCAAAACCTTAACACTTCACTTAAGCGATAACTGTTCGGCTGCGTCTGATTCCATCAGTGTTAAAATTTCAGTTATTCCTACACCCAAAGCTGATTTTACCAACGGTCTGACTTGTAACTTAAATCCGATACAATTCACTTTTACCGGAACCAAACCCGCCGGGCTTACAACTTCTTTTAATTGGGACTTCGCAGGAGAAGGAACTTCTTCTTTAGAAAATCCAACTCAGAAAATCAGTGCAGGAATGCGCAAGATCACTTTGAAAGCAAATTCAAGCAATGGTTGTCAGGATGTGTTAACTAAAGACGTTGACATCAAACCACAGGCTCAGGCTGATTTCATTGTGGATGATGTTTGCGAAGACACACAGGCTGTATTCAACAATAAGACCACCGTAACTTCCGGAACTGCAAATTACCTATGGTTCTTTGGCGATGGTAAAACATCTAACTCCGACAATCCTTTTCACCAATACCAGATTAGTGGAATTACCAAAACCTTTAACGTAAAGCTACGAGCAAGTGTTCCCAATGGCTGTTCAGACAGTATTACCAAAGCCGTTACAGTTAATGCCTCTCCAAAGCAGGGTTTTAGTTATTTGGTGAACTTTCAGACCGTCAATTTTTCAGCCAACGAATCCAATGGAACTAGCTACAAATGGTCATTTGGCGATGGAGGTACTGCAACCACCAATAAAAGGGAGCATTCTTATACCTATTCCAAATTCCCTTCAGGCAAATACAAAGCCTGTCTGGAAGTTACCAATCTGGCTGGTTGTAAGTCTGATACCTGCTTAGATATTCAGATTTGGGGGGGAGTCGAACCAATTAAGCCTAAGAAAATAAAAATATATCCTAATCCCAACAATGGAAACTTTATCGTTGAAATTCTAAAATTCTCAGGCAATTCCACTATTCAAATAATTGACTGTCATGGAAAGTTAGTTCATCAACAGATTTCACTTACATCACAAACTCAAATAAATTTGGATTTATCCAAAGGCATCTACTTAATAAAAGTAACAGACAAGAATAACACCTATGTTCAAAGAATTTTGGTTAATCATGATTGATGGTATTCTCTAATATAGAAAATGGGCGAACGGCTAACAGCAGGTTTAAAAAATGCGGGTTTGTAGGTTTGGTAAGTATCTTCTCCCAATTACCTTTGTGGTAGGTGGAAAGTTTGTAGGCTCCGAAGCCCGCACTTCTTAAACCTGCAACCGTTATAGCGCATTTTAAATGACAACAGAAACCAAAATAAGCAGACCGAAATTTTTGGCAATTTCCATATTGACAATAATTCTAAGCGGACTATTGGCACTTATCAATTTGAGCGAGTTTTACTTAATTGGTATTCTTAACAAGACAGACGGTTATCCCTTTGGCGGAGAAGGACCAACTCCATATTACTACAAAACAGCTGGACTTTACTCGACAGTGAATCTCATTTGGGGAATACTTTTCCTTATCACACTTTTGCTTGCTATATGGACAATTATAAAGGGACAACGAAAAAATATTTTCTGGTTTTTAAGCTTGACTGTTTTACTCCTACTCGGACAATTTTTGCACGGACAAATTGGAACTTAGCGGAATGTTTATAGTCGAAGATGAAATACACGCAGAACCACAGAAAGGAGAATATAAAACCTTTGAAGACGCTATTGCTGAATTTCAATGAAGAGCGACAATTCCGTGGGACGAAAACCCAAACCGCTGTCCTTGCACAAATTGGAAAAACTGTGAAAGAAAATATCAAATAATTGAATATGACAAGACCAAAACTCCTTGGAAAGAACTGCAACGCAAGGACGTTTTGACAATATCAGCAAAAGCAGTAAAATGGACAGACAAGAAATAAAAACGCGCTATAACAGCACCTACAAGAAATTGGCGTTTCAGTGGTTAAATGTAGCTTTGTGCTTCGTATCAAGTTCAGTGCTGGAAGACAGTTCTGTGCTTCGAAATCGCCAACTTCTTGTAGCTGCAAAACGTTACCTGCAAGTTTATTAACCGACCTGCCAACATCAAACTTGGGTGCTTTTGACTAACAGTTTTAGGGTTAGTTGGACAGTTACCTGACACCTCTTTGAATGGCTCACCCTTCTGAAAAAAAAATAAAAAAAAGCCAACCGCACGAAAAATTTTTATGCCACCGCACATTGCACACATTTGCCTTTGCTTTCCTTCCCTCATGCCAAACGCAAAAGCAAAGTCAAAAGAGTGCAATCTCCACCCCTTTGTTCCGTCTCCGAATTAAACATACTTGTATCTTGACAAAAACCCTATCTTTGAACCTTCAATGAAAAAGGCAACAGCCATATTCTTACTGCTGTTATTTCTGATTGCAAATTCAGGAGTGGCGGTTTCCGTTCATTGGTGCGGTGGCAAACTGGCTTCTATTGACTTCTTTGCAGACGGTGAACACAATTGCAAGTGTGGCAAAAAGCCAATGAAGCCCAATTGCTGTAAAGACAAAACCGTTCAATTGAAAGCAAATGATGAACTGGCGAAAACCAGTCACTTTGCTTTCAAGATTGCCTCTCCAAAATTTCTTTTTGCTTTTCCAACACTTATTGAAACTGTGCCTGCGGCACAACATCAATATTTAGTTTCTGACTTTTATCATCCTCCGCAGTTCAAGCCCAAAACTCCAATTTATTTGTTGGACAGGGTTTTTCTAATCTGATTTCATAATTCCATAGCCGTCATACCTGAACGGCTATACTTGTTTGTGCCTGCGGCACGAACAATTTCTTGCGTTTATCAATTATTCAATAAATTAAATTTCTCAAACAACAATCAAATTCAAATAACAATGACAAAATCAATTTTAACAACAATCGCTTTGATGTTCGTAATTACGATTTCCAAAGCACAAACACCTATGCAGTTCAGTGGCGTTGACTGCAACGGTGCATCCGTAAATATGTTTGCCGACTTAGATGCCGGCAAAGCAGTAATCTTGTTTTTCTACATGCCAAGTTGTGGCAGTTGCCCTCCACCAGCACAAAAAATTCAGGCAATGGCAAACAACATCAATGCAATACACCCGGGAATGGTTAAGGGTTATGCCTTTCCATTTCAGAACTCAACTACTTGCACTTATTCAGCAAGTTGGGTTTCATCAAATAATTTAGGAACATTTTATCAGCCGATGGACAGCGGTGCAGCTCATGTAGCTAATTATGGCGGTTTTGGTATGCCTACCATTGTTGTCTTAGGCGGTTCAGGTGCAAACAGGCGAGTAATGTTTTCAACTTTAAGTTTCAGCACCAGCGACACCACTGAAATGAGGAACAAAATTTTAGCCCAAATTAATGGCACAACTGGCATAACAGATTTACCAAGTGCGGTAAATGCCTTTTCTGTTTTCCCGAATCCTGCAAGCGACAATATCACTATCAATCTTGATTTAAAAGAAGCTTCAAACTTGCTGATTGATGTAACCGACATCACTGGAAAACAGGTTGCAATTATTTCCAACGAAAAACTGAACGGCATTATCACAAAACAATTCAACACCTCGGAATTGCCAAGTGGAAATTATTTTGTTCGCTTACAAGTTGATGGAAATACTGCTACTCAGAAATTAATAATAAATCATTAATCAATATTATGAAAAGAGTAATGTATTTGGCATTTTTCCTTGCAATGGGAATGATTGTGCTACAGTCTTCAACCATGAAAGTAACTAGAAAAGAAGGAGCAGAACCAGGCTACACTGGTTCGCCAGGCGATGGCCTTAAAAACTGTACATTTTGTCATGCTGGAACAGCTAACAAGGTCGAAGGTTGGATAACTTCTGATATTCCCACGAGCGGCTATGTTGCAGGAAAAACCTACACTATAACCACAACTAATACCGAGACAGAAGGTACACGATTCGGGTTTCAGGTATCACCCCAGAATACTAATGGTGATTTACTCGGAACTATTGTGTTATCAGATAGTATCCAAACTCAATTGGTTGGAATGGGAAAATACATTACTTATACAGAGAATGGAATTAATGGTACTGGTTTTAAAACTTGGTCATTTAAGTGGATTGCTCCAAAATCAGGGACGGGAAATGTAACCTTTTACGGTGCCTACAATTCAAACTTTAATGGACATAAAGACGGGGATAAAACATTTTTATCTTCTTTAACCGTAAAAGAAAATGGCACAACAGGAATTGCAAATTTGCCAAATGGCGTAAATGCTTTTTCTGTTTATCCAAATCCAGCAACCGAAAATATGTCAATCCGTCTTGATTTAAAAGAAACTTCAAACTTGATTATTGATGTTACCGATATTACAGGAAAACAGGTTGCAATTATTATTAATGAAAAGCAAAGTGGAATTGTTACAAAGCAATTCAGCACAGCAGTATTGCCAAACGGAAATTATTTTGTTCGCTTACAAGTGAACGGAAAAACAGCTACACAGAAACTCACTATCAATCACTAAAAATGAGAAATATCTTCAAAATAGTTTTGTCAGTAGCCTCAATATTTGCGGCTACTGATATTTCTTTTGCTCAATCCTATTCCCTTGTTCCAAACGACACCATAAATATAGTGGGCTTGATGGAAGATTTGGAAACACTGAGCATACAACAGCAAAATACTACTACCGACACCTTGCAACTTAAATGGCAGAAGGTGAGTGAAAGTGTGCCTGCCTTGTGGGAAGCATCGGCTTGTGATAATGCTATATGCTACACCACTTTGGTAGATAGCGGCATAATGAACCCAATTTACCCAAGCGATTACGGTTTCTTATTGCTTCACATCACACCACATGTAAATTATGGCACAGCCATAGTCCGATACGCTGTTTGGGATTTTGCAAATCCTGCAATGAAAGATACTCTCACTTATATCTTAACTGTAAGTGCAACTTCGGGAATTGCAACCACAGAAAACAAAAATGCTTTCAGCATTTCTCCGAACCCTGCAAAAGATAACATCAACATCAATTCAAATTTGCCAACAGGTTTTCAATTTTTGATTACGGATGTTTCGGGAAAAGAAATTGAAAAAGGAGTTTCAAAAACAAATTCAATTTCTGTTAGCACAGAAAATTTATCAAATGGAATTTACAACATTTCCATTTTCACAGAAAATAAAATTATCACAACAAAAAAATTCTTAATTCAAAAATAACATGAGATTAACAGTTTGCATCTTTTTATTACTTCAGCGATTGTTTGTTCAAGCACAAAATCCGCTTGTCATACCACCATCACTAACAGGAACAAATTTTAACCTCACAGTACAAAGTGGTACGCAAACTTTTTACGGAAGCAAGGCTACTCCCACTTACGGCATCAACGGAGTGTGGATGTCGCCAACAATTATTGTGAACAAAGGCGACAACATCACATTAAATGTAATTAATACTCTAAATGTAAAAACTACCATGCACTGGCATGGTTTGCATGTTGCCGCAGTTAATGATGGTGGCCCACACCAAATTATTAACCCATCTACCACATGGAGTCCTAAGTTTAAAGTGCTGAACAATGCAGGAACTTTTTGGTATCACCCCCACGGTGCCGGGCAAACCGACCCACAGGTTTCCAGAGGTCTTGCGGGTTTTTTTATAATTAGAGACAGTGCAGAGGCTGTTTTGGCTTTGCCAAGAACTTACGGAGTGGATGATATTCCATTGGTTGTGCAGAGCAAAGCATTTGATGATTTACAGCAAATTGCCATAGCAACCGACATGGACACAGCTTTGTTTGTAAACGGCACATTGAATCCTTATTTCAATGCACCTGCACAAGTCATTCGTTTTCGTCTATTAAATGGAAGCAGTTTGCGTTCGTATAACTTCGGTTTCAGCAACGGGCAAACTTTTTATCAGATAGCTACCGATGGCGGACTGTTGGACACATCGCTTGCATTAACACGTATTTTGTTAAGCCCCGGTGAAAGAGTTGAAATTCTTGTAAATTTTAGCGGAATGCTATCGCAATCACTTTTCCTGAAAAGTTTTGCTTCTGAAATGCCCAATGGAATTTATGGTTCAAAAATCGTGGGGAACGGCTCCGACAGCATACATGAATACGCAGAAAACAAGCTGAACGGAGTTGACTTTAACTTACTTCAAATTAATGTGGTTGCACAAACTGGTTCACCCGTTACAACTATTGCAAACGCATTAGTGCCTTACACACCATTCAACACACTTTCAGCAACCAATTACAGAACGCTTGTGTTTGACACACTTCGTTTGTTGCCTATTGACCCGCCCAACCGTGCAGAGGGACCTTTCGGCATCAACAACAAAACTTTTAACATGGACAGCATCAATGCAGTGGTGCATTTGAACACAACAGAGATTTGGACATTAGTAAACAAAACTTTGGTTGCACATCCGTTTCACATTCACGACATACAATTTAATGTGATTGAAAAAAGCGGACTGCCACCCACACCAAGCGAAACAGGTTGGAAAGATGTAATACTTGTAATGCCAAACGACAGCGTAAAATTCATAACCAAGTTTGAAACCTTTGCCGACAATACCACTCCTTACATGTATCACTGCCATTTGCTGCATCACGAAGATGACGGCATGATGGGAAGTTTTTTGGTGATTGACAGCACGGCAACAGGAATAGCAGACATTGATTTTGAAAACAATTTTTCTATTTATCCCAACCCAACAACTGATTTTCTAAACATCGTTTCACCAGACAACAAAATATTTTCAGCGAATCTCTTCAACACATTGGGAGAAAAAGTTTATTCATCAAACAACATTCAGCGTTTACAATTCAACATTCACAACTACCCTTCTGGGCTTTACTTCGTTCAAATAAATTTCAACAATCAAACATTCACAACAAAAATTCTAAAACAATGAACAAATTAAAAATCAGTTGCATGGTTCTTATAGGATTATGTAACACCGCTGCTTTTTCACAGCAAAGCATTGATGCCTATGTAACCGATTCAACCAAAAATGTTTTTACTTTGGTTGCAAGTTCGTCAAACTCACTCTCTTCACCAGTTGATTTGGATTTTTATCCTAACCAAAGTACAAGACCAAACGAACTTTGGATTCTAAATCAGGGAACCAACAGCACAGGCGGCTCAACAGTTATTGTAAGCAATGCCAGTAGCAGCAGCCGCACTTACAAGTATGTTAAAGATGGTAACGCATGGCATTTTATGGCTTTGGCAAGTGCAATGGCATTTGGCGACAGTAATTGGGCTACATCTCAGGACATTTTAGATGCCAACCGTCAGAGCGGAAAATATACTGGCCCAACCCTTTGGCCTGGTGATTTATCAATATATGGAATTGTGGGAAATCCAAGTACACAAACAGAAAATGGAAGTCATTTGAGCATGATTCACCAAACCCCATACGGTAAAGGAATAGCATTTGAGAAAAATAATGTTTATTGGGTACTTGATGGGTATGAGGGCAATATTAAAAGGTATGATTTTGGGAATCCACATCAACCCGGAGGTGATGATCATAGCGGTGGAGGAGTACAAGTTTATCCCGAATTTAAATTCACACGACATTCTTCATTACCCGGACATCTTGATATTGATGGGGCAAAGAAATACTTATATGGCTGCGACCCATTAGGCAAGCGTGTTTTTAGAATTAATATTACAACCGGTTCTAGTAGTGGAACAAGAACAAAAATTAATGGTGAGAGTTTAGGATTGGGATATGTGAATTATACCGGAATTACAAAAACAGATACCCTAATAAAAAACTTAGGAACGCCAGTTGGAATTGATGTTTATGGCGACAGGTTAATTGTATCTGATAACTTAACCGATGAAATTATTATTTACAACATTTCAAATAATTACAGCGAGGTTGGCAGAATAAAATTAAAATATATTACCTCACCTGACCCGATGGGCGTAAAAGTAGGTCCCGATGGCAAAATTTATTTTGTGGATAGGACTAATAAAAGTGCTTATATGATTGAAAATACTTCTGTTTTGCCTCTTGGCATCAATTCAATTGAAGCGGCAAATAGATTACTTAAAATTTACCCGAATCCTGCATCAACTAAAATAGCAATTGAATTAGATTTTACAGTTAAAAATGCTAAAATAAATATTGTAAATGTTTTGGGCGAAATTGTTTTAACACAACAACTTGGTAGTTCAAAAGACGCAAGTATTGATATAGAAACGCTATCTAATGGACTTTATTTTGTTCAGGTAATGGACAACAACAAACTGTTTACTCAAAAATTCATTAAACAATAAAAACATGAAAAATAAATTATTCAAACCAGCTTTAGTTTTCTTTGTTTCAATCGCTTTCTTTTTAACAGCATGTGATAAGAAAGCAGACAACAACAATATTATACCTGCTGAGCAAGAAGATGTTGGAGCAATTGCCTCTATGGATTTAGCAGTAAGTAATATGATTACTTACCACGATTCGACCTATAAAGCAAAAATGCACTCTTCTGCTCATTTACATCGTTATGACAGTATCTACCATCATCACGATTCTCTTTACAACCATCATCATAAAAAATATCATCATGGTGATACGACACATCATCATACAGGTTGGCATCATGGCACTACCCAGCAACACCATCACGATTCACTTAACACGGTTCACCATCACTCAATTCATTAAGCAATGATGAAAATCCAATTAACAATTTTTATTGCCGCGGCAATTTTTGCTTCATGCAACAGCAGCAGCACAAAAACCACAAACACAAAACCCTTGGTAGTTGCAACAGCCGATGCAACAGAGAAATACCAATGCCCCATGAAATGCGAAGGTGATACTGCTTACACCACAGCAGGGCAATGTCCTGTTTGCGAAATGGATTTGGAGAAAATGAAATAGGTTGAATGAAGCTCTACATAAAAAATATGGTGTGCAGCCGTTGCAAAATGGTTGTGAAAGACGAACTCATAAAGTTGGGCTTGCATCCTGTTAGTGTAGAGTTAGGAGAAGTAATTGTTTCGGAAGAACTAAACGCAACGCAAAAAAAGCAACTCAATCAAGTGTTGCTTTCATTTGGTTTTGTATTGATTGACGATAAGAAAAGCAGAATAATTGAAAGGATAAAAAATGAAATTGTGCAATTAGTTCACCATGCAAGTGAACAACCCAAAACCAATTTTTCCGAACACATTAGCAGCCAGCTTCACCTCGATTACAATTATCTGAGTAATCTTTTTTCGGAAGTAGAAGGCACAACGATAGAACAATATTTAATTGCTCAAAAAATTGAACGGGTAAAAGAGTTACTTGTTTACGATGAACTTTCATTAAGTGAAATTGCCTTTCAAATGAATTACAGCAGCGTTTCACACCTGAGCAAGCAATTCAAAAAGGTAACGGGCTTTACTCC
>CAZYXR010000065.1:0-4419 GCA_964650845.1 uncultured Chitinophagaceae bacterium | reverse complement strand
AAACGGTACTATTTTTACTCCCACCTACTACAAACAACTAAAAGAAAGGAAACGGACACCCATTGAGGAACTGTAAATTATACCAATCAATTACAAAATCGTATATCGGCAAAACCTTGGATTGTCCGCAATTTTGTGTCGTTAAATTTTTAATCAAAATAAAATGACACACACATATCAAATTACAGGAATGACTTGCAGCAGTTGCGAAGCAAAAGTAAAATCCGCTTTGCTCACATTACCCGATGTAACCAAAGCAGAAGTTACACGCACAACAGCCACCATCACAATGGAAAAGCACATTGCTTTAAGCGAACTTCAAAAAGCAATTGCAGCAAAAGGCAACTACACCATTTCAGCAGAACATCACAACGAAACAGCAGAACAAGCAAAGAGTTGGTTTGAAACATACAAACCAATCTTACTAATCTTCTTTTACATCACACTCACTACATCTCTCATTCAATTCTCAAATCATCATTTTGATTTTATGGTTTGGATGCAGCATTTTATGGCTGGTTTCTTTTTAGTGTTTTCGTTTTTCAAATTGCTAAACCTGAAAGGTTTTGCAGAGAGTTATGTAATGTATGATGTATTGGCAAAGCGTATTCCTGTTTGGGCTTATGTGAATGCCTTTGTAGAATTGGCTTTGGGAATTGCATACACCCTAAATTTCAATCCTTTCATTACAAATCTCACAACACTAATTGTAATGAGCATTAGCATCATTGGCGTTTTACAAAGTGTGTTGAACAAAAAGAAAATTCAATGTGCCTGTTTAGGTGCAGTATTCAATTTGCCTATGAGCACCGTTACCATTATTGAAGATGCTTTAATGGTTGTAATGAGTGCAGGAATGTTAATCGTAATGTAAAAACAAAAATCAAAAAAATGAAAAACATAATTTTATCAATCGCTATGCTCACAACGGTTTTCATGCAAAGCTGTTCAGCACAAATCAAAAACACAAAAACACAAACCGTAAAGATTTATGGCAATTGCGGTATGTGTAAAAAGAACATTGAAACAGCCGCCTATCAAAAGAAAACTTCAATGGCAGTGTGGGGCAAAGAAAGCAAAACCGCTTTGCTCACTTTTGACAGCACCAAAACCACAGCCGATGCCATACTTAAGAACATTGCTTTGGCAGGTTACGACAATCAAAACTACTTAGCACCCGATGATGCTTACAGCAAATTGGATATGTGCTGCCAGTATGAAAGGAAAAAACCAAAAGTAGAAACCAAAACTACCGTTGAAACTACAGTAAAGGACACAACAGCAAATACAGTAGTAACTCCCCCTTCGGGGGTTGGAGGGCTTCCTTTAGCAGAAGTTTACACCGCTTACTTTGCTTTAAAAGATGCTTTGGTGAAAACTGATGGAGCAACAGCAGCCACAAAAGCAAAAGAACTTTTCAAAGCCGTTGATGCTGTGCCAATGGAAAAACTCACCGCAGCACAACACACCGTTTGGATGAAATACATGAAAGACATTTCCTACAATGCCGAACACATTAAAGCAACCACCGAAACCGAACACCAGCGTGAACACTTTGTAAAACTTTCAGCCGCCATGATTGAATTAATGAAAATTATTAAGCCCGAATACACCGTGTATATTGACCATTGCCCCATGTATAACAATAACAAAGGTGCTGATTGGTTGAGCAAAGAAAGCGGAATCAAAAATCCGTATTACGGAATCCAAATGCTCACTTGCGGAAGCACAAAAGAAACTATAACGAAATAAAAATGTGCTGCCATTGATGAATCCGAAAAATGCTTCTCTTAAAATAATATATGCCATTGTCCTTTTCTTTTCCGCCCTTTATTGGAAAGGTGGTGAGGTTACTGCACAACAAGTTGTCCGCTACGATTTATATGTGCGTGACACAACAGTAAATTTTACTGGAAAAGAAAAAAGAGCCATTGCAGTAAACGGGCAAATACCAATGCCTACACTCACATTTACACAAGGCGACACAGCAGAAATTTATGTTCACAATGAGTTGGGCGAAGAAACATCCCTGCATTGGCATGGATTGTTTTTGCCCAATAAAGAAGATGGTGTTCCCAATCTTACCCAAATGCCAATCAAGCCACATACAACGCAATTGTATAAGTTTCCGATAATTCAGCACGGCACACATTGGTATCACTCACACACAGGTTTGCAGGAGCAAATAGGCATGTATGGAAATTTTGTAATGCTGAAAAAATCTGATGACCCTTCGTTCCGAAAAGGAATAGATGATTTACCAACTATTCCAATCGTGCTTAGTGAATGGACAGACATGAAACCCGAAAATGTTCACCGCTTATTACATAATGCCACCGACTGGTTTGCACTTCAAAAAAATGCAACACAAAGCTATGGTGAAGCAATAAAAGCAGGGCATTTCAAAACCAAACTCAAAAATGAATGGAAACGCATGTTGGCAATGGATGTTAGTGATGTGTATTACAACAAAATTTTAATCAACGGACAAAACGAACCAGCAGCCCACGGCTTTAACCGTGGGGATAAAGTTCGCCTAAGAATTTCCAACGGTGGAGCATCATCTTATTTTTGGTTACGTTATTCAGGTGGAAAAATTACAGTAGTGGCAACCGATGGAAACGATATAGAACCCGTTGAAGTGGACAGATTAATTATTGCCGTTTCCGAAACCTATGATGTAATTGTAACAATTCCATCCGACAGCACCGCTTATCAGTTTTCAGTTACCACCGAAGACCGCACACAGTCAGCATCGCTTTGGTTGGGCAACGGCATCAAGCAACTCATTTCACCCATGCCACGATTAAAATATTTTGAAGGCATGAAAATGATGAACGACATGATGAAAATGAATGGAGAGTTAGACGATATGGGAATGCAAATGAGTTTAAACCAAATGGACATGAATGTGGTAATGTATCCCGAAATAACAGGCGAAGCAAAACCAAAACAATCCGACAACGACCCAAATAGATATAATGCAAACGCAATCGGAGATATAGTTACACTCAACTACTCCATGTTGAAAGCAACCGACACTACAACACTTCCTATTTACAATTCACAATTTACCATTAACAATTCTAAGGTTTTGTATTTCACTTTAAGCGGAAACATGAACCGCTATGTGTGGAGCATGGACAACAAAGTAGTTTCCGAAACCGACAAAATTTTAGTGAAGAAAGGTGAGAACCTTAAACTCATCATATACAACGGTTCCATGATGCGACACCCCATGCACCTGCACGGACACGACTTTCGTGTGCTGAATGGACAAGGCAATTTTGCACCGCTAAAAAACATCATTGACATTATCCCAATGGAAACCGACACCCTGGAGTTTAACGCTAATGTTGAAGGCGACTGGTTTTTTCATTGCCACATTTTATATCACATGATGAGTGGCATGGGCAGAGTTTTCAGTTACGAAAACCAGCAACCCAATCCACTCATTCCAAACCCAAAACTTGCACAGCGAAAACTTTTTGCTGACGACCGCAAAGTTCACTTTATGATAGAAAACGATTTTGCCACCAACGGAAACGATGGAGAAATGATGGTGCAAAACACCCGTTGGAGTATTGGCACTGAATGGCGTTTAGGTTATCATGCCATGCACGGTTGGGAAACAGAAACACATATTGGCAGATACATTGGCAAAATGCAATGGCTCATGCCATTCATCGGTTTTGATTATCGCTATCGTGATATGGGAATTGCCCCCGAAGAAAAAAACATATTCGGACAAACCAACACCAAAGACAGCCGTGCCGTTGCAAGCATTGGAGTAAATTATACATTGCCAATGCTTATCGTTTTTCAAGCAGAAGTTTTTACCGATGGTATCGTGCGAATGCAACTCATGCGTGAAGACATTCCAATCACCAAACGATTACGAATGCACTTCATGCTCAACACCGACAAAGAATACATGTTCGGCTTTCAATACATTGTAAAACGAAACCTCAACATCCGCACCCATTACGACAGCGACATGGGCTTTGGTGCAGGACTTGTATTGCGATATTGAAAAATAATTGTCATAGTGAAAAACCATCACACAAAAAATACACTCTTGCAAGCCCCTCTTGCCAGCCCACGAAACAAAGCTTGCAAGAGAGTATTTTTTCAGCCACCCAAGAAAAAATTTTTCATCCCCTCTTTTTTTATTTTTTTTCCCAACCGCACGGGCTTTGTGCGTAATCAGACAATCAGTGCTTCTAATATACATCGCTTTGCAAACAGTTAGTGCTAACTTGACACTTCACCGCTTCGGACAGACAGTAAACCAGCAGGTAACAAGGGCTTAAAAGAAATGGCGGGTGACGTGTTTAATCAAACTGTAGTGCTTTCTATAAACTTTTGTGGTAGGTTGACAGTTCGTGCTTCTAAACCGCCACTTCTTTAAGCCCCGAA
>CAZYXR010000064.1:12470-16965 GCA_964650845.1 uncultured Chitinophagaceae bacterium | reverse complement strand
ATTAAGGAAAAATGATTTCCAAAATTTAGGCATTATGAAAGAAGCTTAGTTTATTTTTGTAAAGTTATTGATATGTAGCTTCTGCACAAATGAAATACAATCATGGAAAGAACTGCATCTAATGCGTCCTCGAGTACATCAGAATTCTTTTCATAGCTTCATTAGTGAGTCAATAAAGTTTGGCATGTAGCCATGATCTACGCCTGAAATACAATTCACCGAAAGGGCAGCATTTATGCGAACCTCGAGTATTTGAGTTAATTTCTTTCAAGACAAGAGCGAGCCAACAAACTTAGGTAGTTATTTAGTGGTAGAATGACAAGTTGGTTCTGGAGAGCGTTTAAACTCTTTGGAGTTGAATCTATGTTCATTATAACACAAATTCTACCCTAAACATTCCATTGATTAAACAACTTTTTTTAAAAAAAACCTGTGTTATGGTAAGTCCACAACTTGTGAAATATAAAATTGCTAAAGCATTAGCGGCATCCTTGAAGGATTCTATCGAATTCTTGTATTCAAACTACAAGGCAGAGTATGTGTTGCTGAGGGAAAGATTTCCTGATGATGAACATTACAGAAGGGAGGTGCAAAAACTTTTGAATGATTTTCAAAGTTCAGTCAAAAAGGTGATAGGGTCTGATGAAATTGATATTGAAAATCATCTGTTTTATGAATTAACTAAATTAGAATTCAGGGAGGGACTCAATCCCAATTATGAGAGCTTCGTTAAATTACTGGAGTGGAGTTCGGAAAATAGAGAAGTAAGTTATCTGGTCCATAATGCGTTAGATGAAACTAATCTTGGAAAGTTTGATGCTAAAAAAGTAGGTGGAGAAATCATAGAAAGTATACACTTCAACTTTTCATATTTAGAAAATGAGTTTACGAGAGCAATTAGAGCTTTTGCACAACTAAGGTTGATTTATGAAATAAATTCAGATGATTTTAATTCCAAGGGGCCGGATATTGTAAATGAACCAGAAGAAGAACTAACGCATAAAACAAAAGCGAAGCTAATACGCGATAAGCTTAACTGGCTTGGTGATAAAAAGATTTTAGAGCAAATGTTTATTAAACTTTCCAAACATACTTTTGAGGAAAGTGGTAAAAATGTGATTGAAGCAACTGACGGCCAAATCAAAAAACTAATTAATAGTAACTTTTATTTTTCAGCAGAGGCAAAAAGCGAACCTGCCATCGAACCAACTGAGAGAATATTGTATAATGGTGAAGTCGCTGCTTTAGTACGACTGTTTTATATACTTGAAAAGAAGAAGTTAGATGATGGTTTTGAATTGCTAAGACATAACCCTAAATCTATTTGGCTTTTTATAGAAAGCAACTTTAAATGGTACAAGAAGGAAGAGAATAGAGTGATGCTAATTGAATATAAAACCATAAAGGATACATGGAGTAAAATAGAACGCAAAAAGACTAAAAATCTTCAAAGATTCCTTGATAATGAATCAAAACCTAAGGTAATCAAAAATAGCCTACTAAATATAGTAGCTGATACTCTTACAGCCAGGTAAGATTATTATAATTCTGATACTTTTTTGCTATCGCAGCTGTCGCAAAGGTAGCTAATTATTCTTCTTAAACTGGCTTGTACTAAGCATCTCATAGTTCGACTACAGTTGCGACAGAAGCGACTGTAGTTATTTCTTTCCATTTGTGGTCAGCTAACAAGATAAAGTGTGCACGCTTACTCTTTAGGCTGATTTTATTGACTTAAAAGATTAAACAATGATTAAGATTGAGAACTTCGGATTAATTAATCCAAATGAATTTGAGGAACATCCTCTTCGCGAGAAAGTATTTCTTGAAGAAACACTACAGTGTCTTGATGCCTACAAAGAATCCAAGGCAAAAGTAGGCAAGATTTTTCCGGTTATCTATACAGTTGACGGATCGAAAAAACTCGTCATTGACGGGTTGAAGCATGTACGTCAAGCCATTGAAGATAAAGTAGAACTTGTGCTTGCTTTGAAAGTTGACGTAGTAGCAGAGGACATACCTCAACTAATAGTGGAGTTACATCGTAACTACCACTTATCAATTGAAGAAGAGCATAAAATGTGCGCCCATCTATACGACAAATTCAAATTGCAAAAAGGATTCCGTAGCGATAAAGTAAAGGATGAACAAGAGGGACAGAATAACGAAACAGAACTAACTAATTCAGAAACTGGTAAGAAAAAGAGAAGACCAGTTGTTTACGATAAGATAGCTAAAATTATGTGCATCAAGCCAAATCGTGTCAAACAACTTTTGAAGGTAGGCAAAGTCAATCCTTGGTACTTTGAGCGCATTGAAAAAGAACGTACCAGTCTATATGCCGCTTATTGTAAATGTAATGAGGAAGAAGAAGGTGTAGAGCAGAAAGCCCCAAGAGTGCGCGATACCGTTTATGTATCCAGCAGTACGGAGACACCGGTATTTGGATCCGAATCAAAAACCTTTGAGGCCCCATTTATTTACACCCAGCCAGATTCCAAACCTCAAGATGAAGGCACAGGTAGTATGACAGCCGAAGCAGGAAAAAAAGCTCAACTCGTTTATACTGTTCAAAAACAGATTTGTCCCCATTGTGGAGAAATATTTGAATTCATTACGCCAAAATCCAATAATGAGGTATGAGAGAGTGTGTTAGCGATGTTTTGAAGCCTACATCAATCCTTACCCTAAACTCTGCATTCACTTGTGCAGGGATAGGATTACAAGGTTATCAGCGGGCAAATTTTACCGTTACTGGTGGGTTAGATTTTGATATCAGGTTTTCAAAAATGGCGGATGATAATTACCAGGCACCAGATGGTTCCTCTTTAATAAATTTTGGACATCCCGAAATACCAGTTGATGTTACAACGGTAAGAGGAAGTTCAATCCTCGCGTTTCAGAAAAGGAAATTTGGAACTGATACTGTTCATTTGTTTGAACAAGGACCAACTTGCGATGACTATTCACCCCTTAACCAAACTGCTGATTTCGGAAGGCGAGGTATGATGTTAGAATCACTAAGGCTTATTTCTGAAGTGAAACCCTTGGTAGCTGTGATCGAAGAATCCGACCGTTTTCTCTCGGCTAAACACAAGGATATTTCTGAGCCATATTTCGAGATTGTGAGGAAAATGCCTTACCGCAGTGCCTACAAGGTCATGAATGCCATTAACTACGGATCGCACCAAATACGAAAACGCTTCATACATATTTTTGTACATGAGGTGTTGGAGAAAGATCCAGTATTCCCAGAGCCGCTCAAAACTCCTCCAATTAGAGTGCGAGATTTTCTGGATATAGACCGGTTTTTCAGCGGTCATTTTACCGATGAAATTAAAACACGTAATCACTTTATGTGCGCTACTACAACTGGCAGCCCTCAAGAGTTTGAAAAAGAAGGTGTTCGAGGTGAGCCAACATTTGATGAGCTAATGAAATGTTGCGATTTAGATCCAGAGACATTCAAATTAAGAGGAACTAAGCAAGCTAAAAGAGAGGCTCTTGGAAACTTGATGACACCGAACCTCGCCTACGAAATAGGAAAAACTATCCGTGAAAAAATATTGGGCTATAACCGATTTGAGAAGGGTTTGTGGATACCAGATGGCATGTAATTGAGTAAACCCAAATTGATAAATGCAAAAATTAAAGCAATGAACGCAGAAGAAGAAAAAATCAAGATCAAGTTCGAAGATGGTAGTATACGTACACTTATACCGATAGCCCCCAAGATAGAAGAGATCCGAGAATACTTTCAATCTTACACAAAGATCAATTATAACAGTGATGGTTGGATTTATCTACTTGTTGTACAGGCGTTAAAAAGATGGCTGAATATTAACGGGTTTCATCATCCGGCTGCCGGTGAGCTTATCGTTGCGGCTGAGGAAATAGTGGCCAGTGCTCAAGCAAAACAGAGTGATGGCTTTGTAGCCTTCGCAGAAGAAGATGAAGAATGTTTTTTGGTCTGTCTCAATTGTGATGAACCTTTTGTCCACCGTATTTCTAAAATGGTTTACAATGATATTACCGGCAGACGAATTAGTGTCAATAAGCTAATTGTGACTGTAGAAATTCTAAACCTAAGAAATGGAAATAATGTAGAAGACTTAACGTACCAGCTTGACCTTGCGGTTAAAACTGAAGACTATGAACTGGCTGCGGAACTGAGAGACCAAATCATCCAGCTACAAAATCCAAAGTGAACTCGCTATATGTAGTATTTGAACGCAAGTGGTGGTGCTTTTATGTCTGTGCTTGCGGTTAGTATTTCTCCGATTTTGTTTGCAAAACGAAGCGTTACTGGTACACCATCAGCGTAGATACAAGCGTTGTAATTAAGCTTTGTCAATGCCAGAATATCTTTCAGCACCAGCTTTATATCCGCAGTGCCTTTATTGATTTCGATAAAAATTGGATTGGGAACTTCCATAGATAATGCAGTCTGAATTTTCGGAACATGTCCGACAGTCCATAGAAATGCGCTGTTATC
>CAZYXR010000064.1:0-12431 GCA_964650845.1 uncultured Chitinophagaceae bacterium | reverse complement strand
TTACTACAAAAGCATTGCCTCTTAAAATCGCATAGTCACCTTCTGACTTATATAATTTAAGTGGTTTTGTTTTTGTGATTATAACGCCTACAAGATTAGTTCCTTCCGGTGTTACCTCTTGAAAGGCTTTCCATTCCTGTGTGTTGAATCGTGTTTTGGCATGAATAAACACCTCTTTAGGATAATTTCCATTCTGTTCTTTGTAAGATTCTAAAGCCTGTGTCAATAAAGCCTTCGCTTCCTTTGGTTTTAGATGGTAGTCTCCTCTTTCCGGATTATACCAAGGACCAACTTCACCTTTAAAAACGGTGCCATCACCATTGTCTAAAAACATCTGTGCAGCACAGCAAGCGTTTTGTGGATTTTTACTTTTCTGTATTTGTTTATAGACCAGTCCCAAGTAGCACACCCCATTTCTTATATCTGCTAACTTCCACGGCTTTCCACCCGCCTTATAATATGCAGCGGTTGAAATAGTCCAGGCTAAGTGTCCTTCAATTTTTGAAAAATCACGTAATGGTGCACCGAATTTATTTTTGAAATCACGCCATGCCAAAGTACTCTCTCTAAATATCTGAGTTGGTATAGTGTGTTGCAGTAATCGCGCTTTTAACTGATCATGAAACTGTGCATCGTAATTATAGGTAACCGCCTCCTTCTCTTTTTCCTTTAGCTCAACGTTGATGTCTTCGAACAATGTTTCTTCATATTTGAAGGCTTGGGCTTTCGATTTTGTGATAACAGATTTTGATTGTACAAGGTCTTTGGGCAAAATAGAATTAGGCCGGCAATACTTATAAATCTCATCGGGAACAATCACGAACCACACATCAACTCTCTCGCCATCATTTTTATTGGCTACAATAATTTTATTGATGAACAGAGTTACTAAATCATACGTACGCTTATGGTTGTTATCGTTGTATAGGAATTTTCCTATTTCTTCATTGGTAACCTCCTTGTAAACAATATTGTTCGCCTCCCACTTGCAACCAAATACAGCCTCAAATCCGGGGAACATCGGTCTGGTAATACTATTCGCATTATAAATGGGCTTCTGTATTTGATTCAAATAATTTTTGAAAATAGTGAAGCCGTCTTTTGTGGCAATCACTCCGCTTTTTATACCATACAATTCACTTAAGGGCCCAAATAGAGTAAGTCCATCTCTAGCATCGGTACATTTTTGACCGTGCGCAAACAACATGTTTGGTTCTTCTATATAAATCAGTTCTTTCACTCGGCTTATGTTATATCGTTATTGTCTTCATCAATATCATCTAACCCATTTATCTGGGCTAATTCCGCTTCATCCTCCAAGGTGTTTTCATTAGGTATGTTGTAGCTCATCTTTCCTACAAACTTTATTGGCTCATTGGATACATTAATTTTCTCTTCGCTTCCCACCTCTAAAAAGAATGAAGTTTCATCGTCTGAAAGATAGTTTACAAAAGCAAGAAGTTTCGCTCGCCATGCATCGTTCCACCAATTTTTACCCTGTCTTCTTCTAGCTGAATGTTGAATGCTTTTAGCGTCTATCAGTTGAACACCCTCTTGCGTAAAGAAAATGTGAGACAGTATCATCAGTACAGGAAACGGATATAACTTCCCTGCACCGGATATGCCAAAGTGCCAGTTTTTGTCTTTTAATTTTCCAACCAGTTGTACCTTTTCGAATTTATCTTTCTCCAGTTTACCCTTCTCAAACCAGTAGGCAAGTTTGTTCGACATTTCGTATTCTCTAACTCCTTTGTCTTTCATGCGGAGGTCAAATGCCTTGTTTATTATCTGCACAATCAACCGCTGGCATTCAAAATTGCTGATAAACTCACTTTCATATTTTCCAGAAAATATTTCTTCTGTTTGCACTCTAATTGTTTTGGCGCTGTTGTATGTTTCAGTCTTTGGTAACTGGTGCATGAAATCATACTCCCACGCAAACGTGCACAGATAATTTTTGTATGGAACGGCAGGGAATGTAAGTGTCCTTACATCAAATTCCTTGGTTATGAGTTTTTCAAAATCGTGAAACCTAAGCTCCTTTGGAAAGGATAGAATAGAAAACCAATTGGAGTCATAAATCTCTTCCTTTTCTATTACTCCCTTATCGTGTAGAAATATTTGCTGATACAGTAAATTGCTCTTAGCGGGGTCAGGACTGTTTTTGGGAACTTTTTGTTTTTCGAAAGCATCTAACAAATCCCGCAATCCACGTGCCCACGATTTTTTGAAATCAATGGAATTTAAGCGAACAATATCAATGTTGATGTCGTCATAAGAAAGGCTTTCATCAATGGCAATCGGAATTATAAAAGTTTCATCATTTAGTTGCTTCTTCACCTTGGCTGCAACAGCCAATTCTTTTAAAACTCCTTCACGTTGATTAGAGAAGTTCGAGGATACAATCAAAAACTTACACGCATTATCTCGTATCTCTCTTTCTATGCTACTCCAAAAATCGACTCCCTTTTGAAGTTCCAGAATATCGCACCAAACATCATAACCCAAACCGATGAGTTTAAGCGACAACCATTTTGTAAAATCGTTATCTTCCGGTGTAGCGTGGCTTATGAATATTTTATTTCGCACTTTTATTTTCTTTGTTGTTTTGGCACTGAAATCTTCATCATTATTAGATTCCTTTTTTCACAATCGTTTTCCCTCATTGGATATAGCCCAAATTAAGCAAAAAATGTAGTTTTCAAGTGTGAAGTATTTTGTATAATATTTTGGAAGACGTCAAAAATTAAACTTATTGAGTTATGGAACTTCATTTAACCAATATCAATTTAGACAGGTTAGGTAGATATTAACGGCTAGGATGCTTAAAACTTGTTTCGATAATAATTAGAGGGTAATAAAATGGAACTCAATTCAACCAACATTTTTGGTCTTTGTTTCCGGAGCACATTTTAGTAGGAAAGCCAAAAGATACATTTAGCTCGTATGCACCATAAGTACTCATGTTTAAGCCGCCATAAGTCATGTCTGCACTAAAGCCAATTTGGTAAGTGATTATGTTTCGATTATCACCTAATAAGCCTTGATGACCAAGATAAAGAATTACTGCCCTTGTATCAATTTTTTGAACCTGTTTAGGCATCACTCCTGTTCTATGATATACACCTGCTATAAAGGGTGTTGTGAGGTCTGAATTTCTTTTCTTTACGTAGAAGTCTATACCCGTTAACAAGGATGTAAAGTTGTTTTGATATTCAAAGAGGATTGTTGGTCCTAAATATATCCTATTAGCCAAAGCAATTGCCCCTCTGTAATGCCCGATATATTTTCGGGGAAGAATTGTTGTTGAAGTGTTGCTACCAGTCAGAGAAATTGAGGGTGTAACTACATGCGCCATCGCAAAACCCACTTCATTAAACCATTTGTTTTGACCCAGAAAGTTATTGCGCAAAAGAACACCAAAATCTAAATCCCAAAAGCTTCTGCTTGCATTGCCCGACTGCCCGATTGCGGAGCCGGAAGGAAGAATACCAACGTTGTAATCCAGTTGATCGCTGAAAACAAATTTATCCCAATTAACACGCACTAAACCATAGTAGGCTCGAAAACCAACAAACAGATTTAAGCGTGGTTTTTCGTTGCGCATTTTGCGTAGTTGCAAAAAATCCTGCGCGTATGAAATACCAATGTTTGTGGTGGTAAGAGAGCCGCTTCCTTCCATATCATTCACTACTATTAAACCTAATCCACCCTTGTATTTATCGCCTCCGCGAATTACCATATCTATTGAGGCATTGATAGTTGAGAGAGGACCTGTAGAAGCTCTTCTGCTGGGAACGTTCAACCAAAGTGAACGATAAGTAACGGAAGTTTTGAGACAACTGTTTGCGCCCGTGTATGCCGGATTATAGTAAAGCGCGTTTGCTTCAAACTGAGAAAAAGTTGGGTCTTGTGCAACTATGATTTTGCAAAACAAAAAAGCGACACCTGCCAGTAAGTAGATATATCTTTTCATGCTATCTGATTAAGGTTACATCACCCATTGTTCGTTTCTTCCCTCCCTTCTCAAAAGCCATTCCTTCCCAAATTTTCCCGTCCAGAAATACTGCATCAATCTTCCAGACGTACACATCCTGATGAGCAGCATTCCCTCTGTAAGTTCCATCCCAACTTTCAGTTGGTGACCCATTGGAATCCAATACATCGCTTGACCAAAGCAATTCACCATAGGTGTTAAAGATTTGCGCTAAGTATCTTCTCAGACCAATTCCTGTAGGTTTCCAAACTTTTACCAAGTCATTACCACCACCAAAATCAGGTGCAAAAGCATTAGGCACAAAGAGAGATTTTTTAAATACTTCAATTGATTTTATGATGGTATCAGGGCAGTTAAATTCATTGTTAGCTATCAGCATTACTTCAATTTCTCCCAACACATCAAATCGGTGATTTGGGTTTTCGTCCGCAGAGAAAAATCCATCTCCAAAATTCCAGTACCAACTATCGCCATGCTGTGATAAATTGGTAAATTCATATTCACCAATTAATGGTTCAGCATTAGGGTCAGTGTAATAACTAAAATCAGCAATAGCTCTGATATTTACCTGAACTGTATCTTGCAAGATAGCTATGGTGCTGCAAGCACTAAATGAATACGCGGTTACAGTAACTGTGTACAAACCTGTATCTATGAATGTATGAAAGACAGTTTCTCCGGGCAGTGCAATTTTCTCATTTGTGCCATCACCAAAATTATACTGAAGATTCCATGCGTATTGAGAGTTGTCTGTAAATGCCACTTGAAGCGGTTGACAACCTTCAGCCGGATTAACATCAATTGAAATAAGATTTGGATAAAAGTATATTGATGTAGGATAGGTTATTGTGTCAACACACCCTAGACTATTAGTTGCTATTAGTTGAACACTATATGTTCCTGAATCAATGTAAGTGTGAGTAGGCGAAAAGCTTTGTGACAAGTTGCCATCTCCAAAACTCCATTCATATCCTTGTGCACCGACAGAAAGATTTGTTAGTGGAATTGTGGAAGGCACACCACAGCTAAAACTTTGCATTGAAAAATCTGCTGCTGGAACAGTGTAGATCACAATGCTATCAGATGCTGTGTCTTTGCAACCAAAAGCCGTAAATGCAATTAGGCTGACATAATATTTACCGCTGTCAGCATAACTGTATTGAGGTGTCTGAAAATTACCTGTGTTTCCATCACCATAATTCCACAGATAAGTATCGGCATTTATTGAATTGTTCACAATGAATACAGGCTGAGTATTATAACAAGTGTTTTGCGCTGAAAACATTGACTCCGGTTTGGGGTGAACCGTAAAAGGTTTGCATATTTCATTGCTGCAACCATTGTTTGCACCTACCTTTAAGCATACATTAAAAGTGCCGGATGTATCATAGATGTATAAAGAACTTTGCGCAAAGACAGAATCACCATTGCCAAAATTCCAAAGGCTTGAATTGATTACATTTCCTCCAACAGCAGTGCTTGTATTCACGGGACTCAACGTATCTCCTTCGCAAATTCCGTTTGGTAAGGTGAAGGAAGCAACAGGTGAAGGGTCAACAACAATTGTTTGATAAGCGGTATCAAATGAACATCCGTCATTCACAAAATTTGCAACTACAAATGTCCCTGCGGTGTAGTTAAAGCTCACAATGCCATTCACTGTTGAGTTGGCTGTTGTACCTATACATTGTCTTGTAACAGTATCATAATTGAAACACCAACCCACATTACTGCCTGCTGTAGAGGCATCTGTAAAAGTAATGCTGAGTGGCTCACACCCGGTTGTAACAGATGAATTAAATGCCGCCTCAACTGATTTAGGCTGAACAATAATATCCATGTAAACAGTTGTGTCACCACATTGATTGTATGCGGTTAAGGCAACAGTGAAGGTATCCGGTACAATTCCAAAGTTTTCAAAAGTATGATTAGTGCCTAAAAATGCAGGAGGTATTGGTCTAGGATACTGAACAAATGGCACACTGCCATCACCCCAGTTATATACCAATGAATCGGGACTTCCGTATGTATTTGAATTGACGGCAAAAGTTACACTAAGCGGAGCGCAACCTGTTATTTTATCTGGTGTGAGTTTTGTTTTAGGTTTTGCCTTTACGAATATTAATGCGCTTTGATTAGCCCCACTACATCCGCCCACCAATGGGTTTACCCTGTACTCCAATATTCCTGTTATTGCAACAGGGCTCGCATTGTAAACTTGTTGCGATGGGATGCTATCTCCACTTCCATTAGCAATATATCCGGCAACATCAGTTGCTATTGCATTCCAAACAAATTGCGTTCCGGGAATATTAGATGAAACATTTATTGGAAGCGTGTTTAGTCCTGAGCATAAGGTTTGGCTATCGGGTTGAATAGTAATCACGGGCCTTGGTCTAACTACAATTCTGATAATACCACTATCGCCCGAGCAGCTATTTGCTGATGTGTAAATTTTATAGCTAAGCGTATCTGCTACAATATTTTTATTCAACAACACCATCGGAGGTATGGTTGATGAAGTGCCGGACGGAACATAGCCGGTGATAATTGCCGGACTGTTTGCTTGCCACGCAAAAGTGGTATTGATTACATCTGGTATCAGAATGATTGGTGAGGTAGTATCGCCATCACAATAGCTATAAAAGGTATCTGTGTTTAGAAAAAGAGGTCTGGCTTTGACTTCTATTTCATAAATATTATTTGCCCCGGAGCAGCCCTGATAGTTAGCTCCCGCGGTGTATTGAACAATAAGGTTTTGATTCGTGCTGTTTATCAATGTTTGTGGAGTAATAACATTTCCACCGATTGTATCATTTCCTGAAATTCCTGATGGGGCACTTGATGTCCAGCTAATATTTACATTAGGGGTAGAAGAGGTTATTGTAACCTGCTGCGAAGTCTCTCCGCTACAAATGCTTTGGTTGTTAGGACTAAAACTTACTAAAGGCAAAGGCTTTACAAGAACAGTAGCAACTATGCTGCTGCCGGGGCAATTATTCGCAGTAGGGATAACTGTGTAAGCAACCATCAGAGGTTGAGATGTATTGTTAATCAATTGCTGGCGAATATTGCTTCCATTGCCACTGATAGCTCCGCTGATTCCATTGGGTGGATTTACACTCCAAGCAAAAGTTGTTCCCAATACATTTGAACTCAGTACAATATTGATACTGTCATTTGAACAAATAGTATCATTTAATGGGGATGCTGCAAGTACAGGTGTGGGATTCACAACGATGGAATAAATACTTGGAATGCCTGGACAAGCAGAACCAATATTTGTGGTAGCAGTTGCTGTATAATTTACTGTGATTGGTGTATCGGTGTTATTTACAATTGTTTGAGCAGGTATGCTGTTTGTGCCGTTAATTGCTATAACCGATAAGCCTGCCGGATTGTTTGATACCCACGAGAAAGTTACATTAGGTGTGGTTGATGATAAGGTTACTGGACTGGTTGTAATGCCTGAGCATATTGTTTGATTGGCTATAGAAAAACTCACACTCGGTGAAGGATTAACTACAACAGTATGGACTTGTGGATTGCTATTACAACCATTTATGGTTCCAATAACTGTATGTACAACACTGTCAGTTTGAGAGCCACTATTAATAATTGCTTGAGAAGGTATAATACCTGTACCCGACACTAAAAAACCGCTGATATTAGGCGAAGATGCTGTCCAGTTAAAAATGGTATTCGCAATATCTGAATTTCCAGCTACCTCAATCGTACTATCACCTGAACAAATAACCTGTCTTGGGTTTACAGTAATGTTAGGATTTGGCTTTACCCTTACAATATATGGTTGTGCAACTCCCGGACATCCGTCAGCAGAAGGTGTTACAGTATAAATCACTCTACCCAAGGTTGTTGAAGGATTGGAGAATGTTTGCGCTAGTATATCGCCCGAGCCTATTGCAGCAAATCCCGTAATACCATCGGGTGATGTTGCAGTCCAGTTGAATGCGGTATTTGCCACATTGCTGTTAAGGACTTTACTTACCGATAGCGTTCCTTCACAGATTTCTTGTGAATCGGGCAGATTGACATTAGGTCTTGGATTTACGGTGATATTGTATGGTATAGTTGCAGTATTACATCCAAGATAATTCCCGACAACATTAAAACTTACAGTTACAGCTGTATTTCCTGAGTTGAATATTGCTTGCTTTGGTATGACACTACCTCCGCTACCTAAAACACCGCTTGAGCCATTTGCCACAGACGTCCAAGACAACGCAACACCATTTGTAGATGACGATATAGTAACCAATTGAGAGCTATCTCCACTGCAAATAGTTTGTGCCGCTGATGAGAAATTAATTTGCACGGCTGGGTTCACAATTACCCTTGTCGTGTCTTTTATGCCCGGGCAATTTGAAGCCGAAGGAGTAACAATGTATAAAACGGTTTGCTGTGTATTGCTGCTATTTGTAAGTGATTGCGCAATGTTGTTTCCCGTTCCATTTGAGTACCCATTTACTGATGGAGGGGCAATCACAATCCACGAAAACCCTGTTCCTGAAACGTTTGAAGAAATAGTGATGTTGGTGGAATTACCTGAACATATTGTGTCAAACTTTTCACTCACAATCGCTATAGGAGTAGGATTTACAGTTACTGTATAATTACGTAATGGACCGGGACAAACATTCCCTCCACTTGTATTAGCTTGGGCAGTATAAGTAACTGTAATTGGGCTTGCAGTAGTATTGATTAACGTTTGTGCTGGAATAGAGTTCGTGCCCGAGGTGGAAACACCATTTAATCCATTGGGCGAATTAGCACTCCAGGTGATATTGGCTGTGGGTGTTGGCGATGTTAGTGAAACCACAGCAGTGGCTGCGCCCGAACAAATTGTTTGATCGGAGATAGAGAATAACACATCAGGAGCGGGATTGACATTCACTGTAAACGTTACAGCATTCCCCACACAGGTATTTGCAGATGGTATTATGGTATAAATCACATTGGCAGGCGCAGAATTATTATTTGTAATTGTTTGAACAGGGATATTACCGCTGCCGGATTGCGTATTGCCACTCACACCCGATGGCGTGTTTGAAGTCCATTGAAATGTAGTTCCTGCAACATTAGCAGAAAGTGTAACTGCTGTGGTACTGCTGCCGCTGCAAATCGTTTGCGCTGAGGGTGCAATAGCCACAGGTTTAGGCTGAACATTAATTGTGTAATTCACCGGAGTGCCAACACAATTATTGGCTGTAGGTATAACAACAAAAACCACTGAACCCAAAGTTGTGTTTGGGTTACTTAATGTCAGTGCAGGTAAGTTACCGGTTCCACTGGTTTGAAATCCTGTAATACCGTTTGCTGAACTTGCTGTCCATGCAAAAGTTGCTCCGTTCACATTAGATGACCACACAACCGCTGTGCTGCTTTCACCACTACAAACAGTTTGATTCAGTGGTGTATTAGTAACACTCGGCACAGGGTTCACAGTTACTGTCACCGCAGCAGTTTTAGTGCATGTGGTTGCAGCATCAGTAACTGTAACGGTATAAGTTGCGGTAGAAGGAGGGCTTGCAATAACGGTTACTCCTGTTGTTTGATTTAGGTTTGTTGCCGGGCTCCAATTGTAACTTGTTCCCCCGCTTGCAGTTAATGTTGCAGTTTGCTGCCCCGCACAAATCACAGGATTGGATGGCGTGATTTGAGCATTTGGTAAGGCTTTAACGGTAACTACCATTGTGTCCCTTGCAGCACAAGAACCTGAATTTAGAGAATACACCAATTGAAAAACGCCTACTGTTGAAGGAGTGAAAACACCATTGGCAGTAACCCCTGTTCCACTCCATGCTCCGCCTGCTGGTGTGCCATTTAAGTTTAATGGCGTAGTGTTTAAGCAGACTGCTTGGTCATTCCCTGCATTGGCGTTTGTCGGGTTAATCACTGTTATTACAGCGGTATCTCTTTTCGTACAGTTGTTTGAATTTGTGTAGGTATAAACCACCGGAAAACTACCAATTCCATTAGGTGTGAAAACGCCACCTGCTGTTATGTTTTGTCCACTCCAGGTACCACCAGTTGGTGAGCCTGAAAGGGTAATAGGAATGGGTTGATTACACAACGTAGAATCAGGCCCCGCAGAAACTGAAGGAAGCGGATTGATAGTAACCGTGGTGCTTGCAGTATTCTTACAGGTTGTAGCTGTATTTGTACCAGTTACTGTATATGTAGTTGTTGAAATTGGTGATGCTGTCACTGAAGCACCTGTTGTTTGATTCAAACCCGTTGCAGGGCTCCATACATAAGTATTACCTCCACTGGCAGTTAGTGTTGTGCTGGTTCCCGCACATATTGCCAATGGTGGCGTTACGGTAATGTTAGGTAGCGGACTCACAGTTATTATTACAGTATCTCTGCCAATACAATTACCTGTGCCAAAAGTGTATATCAGATTAAATGCGCCAACTTGTGTGGGAGAGAACAAACCCGCATTTGAAACTAAAGTGCTACCACTCCATGCACCTCCACTTGGTATGCCGACAAGCTGCACACTTGGTGAATTAAGGCACACAGTTTGGTCATTGCCCGCATTTACTGTTGGCGGTGTAAGCACGTTAATAGTTGCGGCAAACGTTGCAGTGCCACATTCGTTGGTTACAGTAAGACCAATGTTTTTATTTCCCGAACCCGAAAAAATTACGTCTCCGGGATTTTGAATTGTGGAGCTTGACGGTGTGCCATTCTGAAAAGTCCAGTTAAAAGAAGAAATAGTTCCCCCGCAAGCATCAGGTGTAGATGTTGGTGTAATTATATCTCCTGCACACACATTAGAAGGAACATTCACCGTCAACTGGGGTCTTCTTTTTACTGTAACTGTTTGTTGGGTAGCATTGAAAGTACCGCATTTATTTGTCAACGATAACTGCACTGTGTATGTACCTGCATTGTTAAGCCTGAAAGTTGGACTTACAGATGAGGTCGTTGTATTATTTACAAATCTGATTGCAGGAGTTGAATCTTGCAGACATGTTTGAGTAGTTTGATTTACTGTCCATAAGGTAGTTGTTGGTGAACATCCACTAGGATAAGTAGAATTATTCGTAGGGCTAAGGGTAAGTGGTGCACAACCATTTAATGGAGATAATGTAAAAGATGGAGTTGGAGGCGCTACCACACATATACGCTTTGTAATAGAATCAATTCCGCAAATATTGCTGAGTTTATAAGTAACAAAATAGGTTCCTGGAACTGTAAAATTTACCCCTACTGAATTACTGCCCCATGTATTAGGATTGTTAGTAGGATTTGGAACACCTACATTCCCGTTACTGACAGTCCAACCAGAAGCAGGGGTTATCACCCAATTTCTTCGCGTTGTGGTATCACAAACTCCATTGTTATTTACAACAAAGCCAGTTTGAGATGTGCTGTTAAACGTAGCCACTGTATTTACACACACAACAGTATCTGGGCTTACAGTAAAGTTTGCATTAGGAGGCTGATTTGTAGAAATAGGTTCTATAGTGGAAAATGAGGTGCCACATGGATTCGTAGCCTTAACCCTTACAAAATAAGAGTTAGGTACAATCGAACCGGATGAACCACAAGAAGTTTTATTGAATTGATAATTAAAGGATGATGGAGGGGGGTGTTGAAAAACGGTACTGTCATTGGGTGCATCATTTGTAGTGAAAATGTAAGTCGTTCCGGGAGGGTTGCCGCTTGCACCTGTGATGGGAAAATTTAGAATAGTTGGCGTACACAGTCCGATAGTTGCTCCGGGGTTACCCAATCCCACAGCAGGATTACTCCCATTAAAAACCGTGTAAGTTTTTGAAGCTGAACATCCATTTCCTCCTAACGCAGTAGCTTGCAGTGTGAAATACCCTTGTGCATTATAGGTATGTGTAGATGAAACAAAGTTTCCTGCTTCTGTTGTATTACTTGTCCCATCGCCCCAATTAATTACCAAAGAATTATTTGTTGATGAAGTAGTAGAGGTGTTATCAACGGTCAATGCAAAACCACTCCCACCACAGTTTGTAAAAGGAACATTACTGGTATAATCAAATACACTTGGATCGGGAATCTGACGGATACTAACTGACTTTGTTCGACTATTGCTGCACCCGTTTAAGGTTACTGTAAGCGTAACATTTTCTGTTATAGTTCCGCCTCCAACACTTGTAAAGCTATGCGTTGTAGATGCACCTGTTTTATTAACCCCACCTGAAAAACTCCATGAGTAAGTTGCGCCACCTTGCTGATTAAGTGCTGTAAAGGTTTGGTTGCTACTGGCACACGGAGGGCTTGAAGGCAGATTAAAATCTGGCTGGGCAGGAGGGTTTACAACAGTGTAACTCTTACATATACTATCTCTGCAATTATTACCTATTCGCACCATACAAACACTGTAAGTTTGTGGATTAGAATAGTTATGAGATGCCGTATTTACATTGCC
>CAZYXR010000063.1:8922-17612 GCA_964650845.1 uncultured Chitinophagaceae bacterium | reverse complement strand
CTCTAAGCAATGCATACGCATCAGTGCCGGTAGTTCCTTCATTAGAGCCGATCGCAAATCGCCAACTTTAGAATTTGCCGATGCAGCCGACCTGCCATGCACCGCATTAGACCTTGCTCTTCCGCCTTGCACTTGGTTTTGAATGCCCGAATTACGCCCATTTTGCATTTGGTATTTGTCAAACTCGCTCATCACGGCAGCCTTCGATGCCTTAATCATTTGTAAATAGGACGACATTTTTCCAGAACGCCACTCTAAGCGGGCTCCGGTTAACACTCTTTTTGGCAATGTAGCTGCTGCATCGCGAAATACTGATTGTAATGCTCTTGATTCTTCTGGTGTTAATTCTGGCATCTCATTTTCTTTTGGGTGAAACAATTTTCAAATATATCAAGCTGTCCGATTCAAAACATCTTTTTGACACAACTTTCATTAGTGCGCTACTCTCCTATCAGCTTTATGCCTTGAGGTAGCAGTTCAATTTTTCCTTGTTTGTACAAAGCGCCAATGGCTTTTTTAAATGCCTTTTTGCTGATACCTAAGCGTTCGTAAATTTCTTCGGGGCTGCTTTGGTCGGTTAAGGCAAGGCGACCGTTGTTGGCACTTAGCTTTCGTAAAATCAAATCGGTGTTGGGGTCAATGGCGTTGCGATAGCCAATAGGCTGTAACGAAATATCCAATTTATTGTCTTCGCGAATTTTTTTCACAAAGCCTTTCAGCTTATCGCCAACATTTAGTGGCTTAAAAACTTCGTTGACAAATACCAAGCCTTTGTGTTTATGATTCACAATTACATTGAATCCGAGTTCGGTTTTTTGCGCCACCAGTAAATCTACTTCATCGCCCTGCTGCACAGTAAGCGTGTCATTATCTAAAAAATTATCGAGGCGATTGCTGGCATAAAGACGATCGGTTTCTTTATCTAAATCGAGATACACAATGTACCACCGCCCAGTTTCCATTTTGCGCCTCTGTTCTTTGAATGGCACAAATAACTCTTTTTCCATACCCCAATCTACAAACGCTCCCACTGCCGAAACATCGGTAACCTTCAACAATGCAAACTGGTGTAAAAGAATTTTGGGCTGGGTAGTAACGGCTACTTTGCGCTCTTCGTGGTCGCGATACACAAACACGCGCATCTTAGCGCCTACTTCGTATTTTGCGGGGCAATATTTATCGGGCAACAACACTTCTTCGCCCTGCCCGTCTCCTAAAAACAAACCCACGCTTACGCCTCGTAAAACTATTAGCTCTTGATGTTTACCTACCGCAATCACGGGTCTTTATTTATTGTAATGTAATCAGTTTTGAGGCGGCTTGTTGGTAGCAAAACTCTTGTGTTAATCGCGCAATCTATCCATACTTTTCACCAACGCTTCATCTTTTTTTATACCAAAAATGGCGAGTAATAAAAACAACACGGGCGGCAAGGCTGCAAGATTCCAAAGCGTATAAATGATATCGATGGGATTTTCTTTGGTTTGAAAATAATAGAAAATACAAGCCGCACTTGATATATGCAGCAACATTGCCAGCCAAGCTAACACAATCTGCAATGGCCTGCGCTTGTAAAGCGCAATGGCAAGCAATGAAAAGCCAATGGCTATGCCTTCAAAAATGGCTACAATAAACACAAAGTAGCCACTTATAAATGGTTTTACATCCCATGCCTGCACATCGTTTACATAGTTAATATCTGTTGCTTCGTAGCGAATAACCGGAGCAAACAAAAAGGCTGCCATAGCTGCAACTGCCAGCAGTAAATAAATTGTTTGAATGCGTTGTAACATCTCTAAGATTGATTATTGGTTAATGTTTATTGCTTTGACTTATGGTGTAAAAAATTGAAGCTGTTTAAACTTTTAAGATTGCTTCACCTTCGCGGTTCTATGGTTCGCAATTAGGGCCAATTTCTGCACAAATCAACCGCGTCATTACAAGCGTAGCTTGCGGAGCGAAGTAATCTCAAACAAAACACTCAGTTTCATTTTATTGCTGTACAAATCCCATGCGGTGTTCGTCAAACTCTTTTTCAAGTTTTGCCGAATACTCGGCATCTTCAAATTGCTTGGCGGTGCGTATCATTTCTTGAAACATGTATAATGGCTCGCGCACATTTCTGTTTTCGGTAAACGACCCTTGCTGAAGCTGTTGCAGATACCGAGCATCGCCACTATTGCGAGCTTGCGCCAATACATGGCGGTAAACTGTTTTGTAGTAATTCAAAAATTCGCGGCTTTGTTGCAGCAATTCTTCCATTACTTTTTTGCCTTTTTCTTTTGCACCTGCTCTGTAATAAATATCGGGATATTGATACGAAAACACATTTAGCGGAACGCGCTCGGTTGGCATCATTTTCAACGAATAATCTAAAGCGTCAATTGCTTTTTGGTTATCGCCTTTTGCAATTAAAGACTCGGCCAAGCGACCAAAGTTGCCTCGCACATTCACCGTCATGCGCATAATGTTTTCATCTAAATAAATATTTGGATTGCTTTCAATGCCGCCAAACTTAAAGCGGGTCATCATGTTGGCATACATCAAATCGGTACGCACAGGAGCATTGTACGCACTGTTTGAAACATTCACTCGTGGCGCAATGCGATAAGTAAGCCCTTCTAACTGGAAGTATTTTTCTAAGCCCAAATAAGCATCGGGCGAAACACTTACAGCAAAATAAATAGGGCGTTCCATGATGTTGTTGGCAACAATATCGAGTGTAAGCAAATCGTTTTTCAGCAAGTTGCTTTTAGGAATAGAAAACTCCATGCGGCTGGTTGCCGGCTCGCCTTCTTCCAACATATTCAAAGTGCGTGCTTGGTTAGTATCTATATCAATAAAGAAATTTCGTGTTGGGAAATAAGGTTCTAACTCGCCCCTGTTTCCGGCACTGATTTTATTGCGTGGATCTTCGCTGGCAATAAATTGCATTACACGTTTCAAATCCAACGAAGCATTTGCCGGAATTTGCGGATTGGCAGCATAGCGCACAATATCGCGGTTGCTGGCTGCTAACTGATCGGCAGTGAAAGTCATTTTGAGCGGTGCGGCATTGTTCATTTTAAAACGCAACTGATCAATATACCAATCTACACCCAACAAGCTGAGGTTTACTACGCGAATATCGGTGCGAATACCTTCTACCTCTTGCGCATACCACAGCGGGTAAGTATCGTTATCGCCTTGCGTAAAAATAACTGCATTGGGGGCGCAGCTTTCTAGATAGCAAACAGCAAAATCGCGAGCGGTAGTTCTGCCGCTGCGGTTGTGATCGTCCCAGCCTTGCGAACCCATCAAAAATGGCGCACTTACACACACTGCTACTGCTATGCCTGCCGATGGTACTTCGCCCAATTTCTTTTTCAACAACTCGAATAATGCAAACACTCCATAGCCTATCCAAAAACAGAATGTAAGGAAGGAGCCAGCCTGTGCGTAATCGCGCTCGCGCGGCTCAATAGGCGGCTCGTTTTGGTAAACAATTTGAAACAAACCACTTACAATAAACAGCGATAGCACCAACCAAAATGCTTTGTCATCTTTTAGGTAAGTATAAATTAGCCCAACTATGCCCAACAAGAATGGTATCATGTAAAATTTATTGTGTGCTTTGTTGTTGGCTAATGCTTTTGGCAGGTTGTCTTGCGGCCAGTTTGGCGCACCCCAAATTTTAAGGTTGTTATCAATAAACGGAATACCGCTTACCCAACCGCCATCATCGTTGAATACGGTTCCTTGAATATCGTTTTGCCTACCTGTAAAGTTCCACATTAAATAACGCAAATACATGTAACCCACCTGATACTGGAAGAAGAAACGAAGGTTATCGCCAAAGGTTAAATGATCGCGCACTTCATATCTGCCGGTGCCCTTCTCATTCATCATCTTGGCGTATTCATTTGCCTTATCTAACTGACCCGGTGCAAAAGTTTGCACCACATTTCGACCCGATAGTTCTATAACATCATGCTCGGGATTCAACACCTGGCGATAAGCGCTGATTTTTCCTTCTTCTTGCCAAAAGCCAAGGCGCGGGAATGGCATCATCACATCATCGCGAAATTCGTAATCAATTTTATCGCCTACATATTTATAGCTGTGTGTTTTTTCATCTTTATAAAATCTTTCGCCCAGCTTTTTCATATCCACTATATCGGCACTGGTAGAATTATACGCAGGACCATATACCAACGGGCGATCGCCATATTGTTCGCGATCTACATAACTTTTTAAACTAAATGGGTCGGTAGGACGGTTCATATTGATTGGTGGGTTGGCAATACTGCGAATAGGCACCATCAAATAACTTGAGTAACCTATGTACATAAATGCTAACGACAGAATGGCAATGTTTGCCAAGCGCCAGCCGCGCTTGTGGGTGTACCATATACCGCCAGCCAGCAATGAAACCAACAATACAAAAAAGAATACCACGCCACTATTGAAAGGAAAGCCAAGCGAGTTCACAAACAATTTATCGAACCCGGCCATAAAAGCCTGTGTATAAGAAATTACAAATTTCATGGCTATACCAATCAACACAAAACCAATAATACCTGTAAGTAAAAAGCCTTTTAGTGTTGGCGTGTATCTGCGATAGTAATAAACCAAAGCAGCAAATGGCAATGCCAACAAACTTAGCAAGTGCACCCCAATAGAAAGCCCCGTCATATAAGCAATAAGCACTAGCCAATGGTCTGCATATTCATCGCCTTCTTTGGCGGCTTCGTCCCATTTTAATATTGCCCATACTATAAAACTCCAAAAGAATTGCGACAAAGCATACACCTCGCCTTCTACTGCACTAAACCAAAGCGAATCTAAAAATGTGCCACAAGCCGCTGCTATCAACCCGCTGCCTACTACTGCTACTATTTGCCCTGTGGTGTATTGTTTATCTTTAAAAGCCACTCTGCCTATTAGCATCGTAACACTCCAATAGGCAAACATGATAGAGGCTGCCGTTGCCAAGCCGCTCATAAAGTTCACCCACATGGCAACTTTTGTTACATCGCCCATGGCAAAAAGGGTAAAAATTCTACCAATGATTAAAAAGAATGGCGCACCCGGTGGGTGCGCTACCTGCAATTTAAAGCAGCCGGCTACGAACTCTCCGCAATCCCAAAAACTGCCACTTTTTTCTGCCGTTAAAAAATATACTGTTGTTGCAAATGCGAGCACCACCCACCCGGTGATGTTGTTGATTAGCTTGTAACTCTTCATTCAGTTGAAATTATTGAGGAAACGCGAAAATAGAAGATATAACGGCAATGCCAATTAAGGATGCGATTATTGATATTTTTATGAAGTTCCGATTGCTTGAGTAGTTGGTTTTAGTCTTCTTGTTGCAAAGCCTCTTCCTCTGCAGCTTCAATTCTTGTAATCCAAAAGTTGTTGTAGCCCTCGCCAATAGTAATACCCAATTGTTTTTCTTGTATCAATTCTAACATGCTGAGGAAAATAAAAATGGCATGAATGCGACCTTCGCAGGCTTCGAATACTTTTTCGAAAGGAAACTTATCGCCTGTTTTTACTATTTCAAGCAACACCATTTTTTCGCCAGCAATGGTATAAGGCGGCTGCTCTACGGTATGTACAACTTTATTTTTTTCTCGGTCTAAACGGGTAATAACGTTTTGAAATGCCTTCATCAATCTGAACATTGTAAGGCTTTGCATTTCATGCTCCGTTTCAAAAATTGCTGCTATTTCTTGCGATTCAAACAAAGCATTACCGCGTTTTGAGATGCTTTGGCGGTCATCTTCCATTTGGCGCAAGGCCTCGGTTGCTTCTTTGAATTTTTTGTACTCGATAAGGCGGTTTACAAGTTCTTCGCGGGGGTCAATCTCTTTGCCTTGCTCGTCCACTTCTTTGCGGGGCAAAAGCATTTTGGCTTTAATACGCATCAATGTTGCAGCTACCAATATGAACTCGCTTGCCAACTCGATATTTAGCACCTCCATTTGGTGGATGTAGGTTAAAAAGTCTTCGGTTATTTTAAAAATAGGTATATCATAAATATCTAACTCATCGCGCTCGATGAAGAATAGCAATAGGTCGAACGGACCTTCAAACTGCGGCAGTTTTATCGAAAATGTATCAGACACGTGTTAGATTTTAGATTTTAGATTCGGGTTGTGGGGATTGAACACTACAGCATCCCAACTCCATTTTTCTAAAATATCATTCAATAGTTTAAGACTGCAAATAAACAGAGATTGTGCAAACCATTTGAAACATTGTTCTGTCTTATGTTGATTCAATTCATGTTTATTCACTTAATTCTGTTTTAGAATCATTACGTTTGTGCAGATGCGATTTTCCATGCGGCATATTTTTTTCTTACTTGTTTTTTGCTTCAGCTTTTATGCCGAAGATGTATTTGCAACGCACTACCGTGCCGGAGAAATTACTTATGAATTGATCGCGCCATTTACTTATCGGGTTACTGTAAGAACCATTGCCGAAGACAATGCTGCCGATCGCGACACCATTCGTGTGCGCTGGGGCGATGGCTCGCTTGACGAGTTGCTTTCGCGCACAAACGGTCCAATTATAGGCGGCAGCCACAAAGGCGAACCCGTTGGCTTTGGGTTTAAACGCAATATTTATATTGGCACACACACTTTTCCTGGTGTACCTCCGCCTCCACGCAATTATTATGTAATTTCTTTTTACGACCCCGCCCGGGTAAATAATGTAATCAACATCAATAATGGCAATTCGGTAGATGTGCCATTTTTTGTTGAAGACACGCTGCGCTTTCCGGCAGATGTGGCAAGTATTGGCTACAACAGTTCGCCCGTGTTTTTTCAAGACCCATTCGATTATGGCAATGTAAATGAAGTTTTTACACACAGTTTAAATCCATTTGACCCCGATGGCGATAGCTTAACATTCGATATTACAACTCCGTTGCTGAATTTTGGCTCGGTAGTGCCGAATTGGCGCAATCCGCAGAATGTGCCGATGGCAAACGACCCCAACAATGTTTTTGCACTTAATCGGCAAACGGGCGAAATAGTTTGGACAACCCCGCAAAGGCAAGGATTGTACAATGTTGGTATTCTGATTCGCGAATACAGGCGGGGCATTTTAATGGGAACCATCTTGCGAGATTTTCATATCATTATCGAATCGCGCAACAACATCCCTCCGAAGGTTTCTGAGCTAAACGACACCTGCATTCGCGCAGGCGATATGCTGCAAATGTTGGTCTCGGCTTCAGACCTTGACATAAGCCAAATAGTTACATTAACGGCAGATGGCGCTCCGTTTTTTGACGCACCAAATCCCTTGGCTGTATTCAATGCTCAACCTCCGGGCAACCCAACCTCGGGCAATTTTAGTTGGCAGCCAAGTTGCAACCAAGTGCGCAAACAACCTTACACAGTTGTATTTAAAGCACAAGATAATTTTGCACAAGGCGGCAATAAACTGCCGCTCACCGATGCCGAAACATGGTTGATAGAAGTAGTTGCACCACCGGTGCAAAACGTAGCGGCAACAGTAGCAGGCAGCACGGTTAATATCAGTTGGCAAAATCCATACTTTTGTTCATCTGCCAATAACTTCAGAGGATTTTCGGTATGGCGCAAAATCAATTCCAATCCATTCACACCAGAATATTGCGAAACGGGATTGGACGGTAGAGGTTACACACGCCTAAACTCAACACTAACCCAAACCTACAACTTTGCCGATAACAACATTGTGCGCGGGCAGCAATATTGCTATCGCATTTTAGCGCATTTCAGCCGTCTTTCGCCAAATGGCATTTTTGAATACGATATGGTTGAAAGTGTACCTTCGATAGAAGTATGCGTGAATGTGCCATTAGACATTCCGGTGATTACAAATGTGAGCGTAAACACCACAGATGTTACCAATGGTAGCAACTTTGTAGCATGGAGCAAACCGCGTGCTGGCGCTAACCAATTAGATACTTTACAAAATCTACCGCCATACGTTTTTGATGTATATCGAGGCTCAGGATTTAATCTTACAGCTCCGGTTTTTGTACAATCTTATTCGGCAAATAGTTTTTTTGCAATGAACGATACTACTTTCACCGATACGCTTTTAGACACGCGCACCACAGCCAATTCTTATAAAATTGTTTTTAAAGCAAATGGCGATTCGCTGGGCGAAACAACGGTAGCATCTTCGGTGTTTTTAAGCATTAGCCCATCCGACAAATCACTGCGATTAAACTGGGAAGAAAATGTGCCGTGGACCAATGACAGTTTTGCTATTTTCAGGCAAAACAAAAGCACTTTACTGTTTGATTCAATAGCAGTTTCGCACACACATCAATACATCGACACCGGTTTGATTAACGATACCTCTTATTGCTATTACATCAAGAGTTTTGGGCATTACTCTGTTGCAGGGCTAAAACATCCCATCATCAATTTATCGCAACAAAACTGTGGTGCCCCACAAGATACTATTGCACCTTGCCCTCCAATTCTTGCTGTTAGAAACGATTGCGAAAAATATAGCGGTAAGGCTTGGAGCGACTCTGTATTTTCCAACATCTTAAGTTTCAACTTTGCTCCACAAGCCGGTTGCGACAACGATGCAGTTCTTTACAAAATTTATTTCAGCGAAACTGATAACAATCTCTCTTTAATTGATTCAACTGTTGATACCACCTACACACATTTAGTGCAAGAAAATATTGC
>CAZYXR010000063.1:8610-8912 GCA_964650845.1 uncultured Chitinophagaceae bacterium | reverse complement strand
TACGCAGTTACAGCAGTTGATAGAGTGGGCAACGAAAGCGCCAGAAGCAATCAAGTATGTATTGAAAACTGTTCCTTTTATGAGTTGCCAAACACCTTCACCCCAAATGGCGATGGGCAAAATGATGTGTTTACTCCTTTTATGCCATATAGGTTTGTAACGCGGGTAGAGTTCAGCGTTTTTAACCGATGGGGCAATAAAGTTTTTGAAACTACCGACCCCAATATCAATTGGGATGGACGCGATTATAAAACAGGCGTTTTGCTAAATGATGGGCTGTACCTTTATGGTGGTTTTTATTA
>CAZYXR010000063.1:5534-8600 GCA_964650845.1 uncultured Chitinophagaceae bacterium | reverse complement strand
GTGGCGAGGTAAAAAAAGTATTACCGCCAAACAAAAAAGGTGGTGGATACATTCATTTAATAAGAGGAAACTGATAAATGATTTTATTCTATAAAAAATTACTACCCAACGCTGCAATGCGGCATTTCGCTTTTGCGAGTTTCGCAATGGCAACACTGTTGCTTTCGGGCTGCGTGAAAGAAGAGCCACAATACCCAATAGAGCCCTCCATTGAATTAAAATCAATTTCGGATACCGTAATTAGCAATGGCGGAACTTTAAAATTCATTTTGTCTTTCAAAGATGGCGATGGCGACTTTGGTGTTAGAGATGGTACTACTGCACCACCCGACTCTATTACAGACAATTGTAGTTTTGCAAAAACAAAACCACAAGCCGATTCCATTTTTGCAAGAATTTACAACAATCCAACACTGAGCGTTTACTATTATGTAATTCGCAATGGCGATAGCTGTTTAGAATCATTGGGCACACCTTTTGTTCCCGAAAAAGGGAAACAAAAATCTATTCAAGGTGAAATTGAATTTGAAACACCCGGCTTTGCCTGCGCCCCATTGAAGTTGCTGGATACACTTCAGTTTGGCTTGCTGATAAAAGACCGTGCAAACCATTTGAGCAATTATGTAAAAAGCCCGAAGGTTGTAATATTGTGCCAATGAGTTTCAATATTTTTCAAAGGGCATTCAGTATTCTTTTTACTACCTTACTTTTTACCAATCTTCATGCTCAATACGCGCCAGCCGCAGGGCAGGCGGGCAGCACCGCAATATGGAAAGACAGTAGCGCTTTTGTGGCATGGGCACAAACCTGCGTGGTTTCGCGCGGCTATCAAAACATTGCAGATACCAAATTGGGCTATGCAACTGCCGGCAACGACACAATGGCTATCGGCTACCCATCTGTTGGCACCGTAAGCTTGGGCGATGGCGGCTCGGCAATATGCACATTTACACATCCCATTCGCAATGGTGCTGGCTTCGATTTTGCTGTATTTGAAAATAGTTTCGATGGCTTGTTTTTAGAACTGGCAGTGGTAGAAGTAAGTAGCAATGGCATAGACTTTGTGCGTTTTGCGGCTCATTCGCTTACAGACACCGCTGTACAAAAGGGAACTTTCGACCTGCTGGATGCAACACAGCTTAATAATCTTGCAGGAAAATATAGCGCTGGCTACGGCACACCATTCGACTTAGCAGAACTGGCAGGCAACCCAATGTTAGATGTAGAAAACATTACCCACATAAAAGTAACGGATGTAGTTGGTAGTATAGATGCCAGCTTTGCCACTCGTGATGCTTTTGGCAACAAAATAAACGACCCTTTCCCTACATCGTTTGAAGCCTGCGGTTTTGATTTGAGCGCAATTGGGGTAATTCATCACAACAACCCATCTGCATTAGCTAACAACTTACCGGAACAAAAAATTACCGTTTATCCCAATCCGGCAAGTAGGCTTGAAACGCTTAGAGTAATCTCAAAAAATGTGGAAAGCATGACATTGAAAGATGTGCTGGGCAGAACCATACTAACAAGCACGAATAACGAAATTCATCTCAACGAAACACCTCAAGGTTTGTATTACTTACAATTTAGTGTTTCGGGCAAATTGTTTTCCACCAGCATTATTGTGCAGTAAAAGCATGATTTTCAATTAGCCTGCTGCAATTTCAATCAAAATATTTTCTTCGCATTACCCACCATTTGTATAAACCATACATCTAAACGATATTACACCCCCGTTTTGAAACATTCATAGGTTATGAAAAAGTATGTAGTAGGATTTGTGTTAATGGTGCTTATGCGCATAGGCATGGCGCAACAACAAGAAAATGTAAAAGTTTCGCAACACGAAAAGCTATTGAAACTACAAGGCACTTATGAAGTGAAATCGCAAGCGCGTTTTGTGTCGCTACCTTCCAACCTTGCAGATATTATTGCAGAAAACAGAGATGCCACAAAACGTGTAACCAAAACCCTTTCTTCCGAAACAACCTTAATCATTTACCCCTTATCAGAAATTCAATCAAAAGAAAAAGCGCAAGAGGTAAAATAACATGAGAAAATATTTACTCATATCATTTAGCATTCTTTTATCGGCAATTGCTTTTGCGCAGCCGGCAAACGACCATTGTAATAACGCAACTGTTATCACCATTCCAACAAGCGGAACATTTTGCGGCAACTACACTTTAACCGGAGCCACAGATGATGGAAACTATGTAGCCAATTGCGAAGTTTCGGGCAGCGAAGAAGTGTGGTTTACTTATGTTAGTGAAGGACCAAACAATTCAGTGAGTGTTAGACCCATTGGCGGCACACCAGCATCGAACTTAACTGTTACTTTAAAACCAGATTCATGCGGCTCTAACTTGGTAAGCAATTGCGAAGATGCCGTAGGTGCTGCTACTGCCACTTCTACTTGGGTTTATCCAATCGGAACAAGGGTTTACATTTATGTATCTTCCAATACCAATAGCGGTGGCGGATTTGAATTGTGTGTAAGTTCGCTTCAGCAACCTCCGGTAGGGGGCAAAGACTGCGACAATGCCGTATTGCTATGCAATATGAATAGCTTTTCATCTCCTGTAGATCCTGGCTCAAATGGATTTCAACCTCCTTGTTTTACATCCGGACCGCTTCAAAAACCCATTATTTACAAGTTTACTGTTGGGCAACCCGGCTTGCTGAATTGGCGCGCAACACCAAATTGCACCACTGGTGCCAACACAACTGAGTTTGACTGGGCGGTGTATAACATCACTTCTGGTTGCCCGGGTACTCTTGTAAAATGCAATTACAATTACACAGGTGGGCTTTTTGGCTCAGTTACTTCACCACAAGGTATGCAAGGTCCTACAACCGGTTCCAATGTTGGCTGTACTGGCGGAGGCAATGGCACTACTGCTGCAGAAATATGTTCTGGCTCTAATCTACTTGCCGGAAACACCTATGTTATTTACATAGATCAATACACTTCATCGAGCAATTGCTCATTGAATTTTTCTTTCGCAGGCAGTACATTTACTATGGCACCACTTGCAGCATTTACTGTATCCAGCGCTTCGG
>CAZYXR010000063.1:4289-5524 GCA_964650845.1 uncultured Chitinophagaceae bacterium | reverse complement strand
TACAAACAGCAGCTTAACGGCTACAAGTTATCTATGGGATTTTGGCGATGGCACAACCTCAACTTTACAAAATCCACCCCAAAAAACTTATTCAACACCGGGCACTTACTTAGTTTCTCTTACTGTAAATTCTGCTTCGGGTTGTGTAGATGCCGCTTCACGAGCCATTGTAGTGCGCCCGCAGCCAACTGTAACTGTAAACAACGATACTATTTGCGCAGGCAGCGGAGTGCAAGCCACGCTTACCGCCACACCCTCTGATGCAGGAGGCACTTACGCTTGGAGTCCGGGCGGGCAAACCACACAAAGTATTACTGTTTCACCCGCTGCTACTACAACATACACAGTTACTTATGATTTAAACGGGTGTACGGCAACCGGCACTGGAACAGCAGTAGTGAACTCTGCAAACTTTACCGTAGATGCTCAACGCGATACCGTGATATGCGGCAACCAAAGCACCACAATCAATGCTGTGCCATCTACCGGAGGCACGTTTACCTACCGCTGGAGCCCAGGCGGGGTGGGCATGAACGATAGCACATTAAAAACTCCAACAGTTTCACCGGCACAAACAACAAGATATACAGTTGTAGTAAGAAATGCAGCAGGCTGCTCTGCCACCGACACCGTTTTAGTTGGAGTTGTTGGATCGGGACCATCAGTAAAAGCAAGCGCAACACCTGTATTGATTTGCCCGGGACAACAATCAACTTTAAGTTTTGTTTTAGAGCCAAAATTTTGTGGCGTAAATAATAGCTTAATGGGAACAGGCTCTGTAAACGTAAGTGGCGATATTGGCTCGTCTAACAGCATTCAAAGTGGTGTGCCTACTGCTTCGCCTACGGTTTACGGCAACTTTGTGCAAAGCACGCGCAATCAATACTTGTATAGAGCAAGTGAGTTGCAGGCTGCATTAACTTCGGGGGGCAGAATTGTAGCAATAGGCTATAACATCGGACAGTTTAACAGCAACGCAACCTTGCAGGGCTTTACCATAAAAATGGCTTGTACTACCGATACTGTTATCAATCAATTTCAAAATAATGGCTTGCAAACTGTTTTTGGCCCGCTCAATTATGTGCCTGTAAATGCTTGGAACATTCACAACCTAACAAGTTGGTTTGATTGGGATGGGCAGAGCAACGTATTGGTGGATGTTTGCTGGAGCAACCCTACACAGGGCAGTGCAAATAACAAAGCCCGCGTAACCAATACTACTTTCAGCAGTTATG
>CAZYXR010000063.1:0-4279 GCA_964650845.1 uncultured Chitinophagaceae bacterium | reverse complement strand
AACCAACCAATGCGGAACTACAGGTGGCATTGCATCTATGCAACGCCCAAACACTCGTTTTATAAAAGCCACCCAAGGTTACGACTCGCTGGTGTGGACACCAAACATTGGTGTAAATGCGGTTTCTAATCGTTCTGCAATAAGCCCAACCGCCAATCCAATTTTCACTCAAACATATACCATCAGCATTTATAATAAAGGCTGCGCAGGGTCGGATGTAGTAACGGTTCAAGTAGATACTTCCTTAAAAGTAAATGCGGGATTGGATACTACTATTTGCCCGGGAGGAACAGCACAGTTAAATGCAGTAGCTACCGGCAATTTAGGGCCAGTTACTTATAGTTGGACACCCACCGGAACGCTAAACAATGCAACCATTGCAAACCCACGTGCAACTCCTGCCGCCACAACACCTTATGTGGTAGTAGCTACCAGCAGCGGTTGCCAAGCCCGCGATACAGTAAATGTTGTTATTTCACCGCCTACGGTTCAGGTTGCGGGTACCAATGTAAATTGCAACGGTGGAGCAACGGGAACAGCAACTGCAACCCCGGCAGGCGGAGTGCCACCATACACTTACACTTGGTCTAACAGCGCAACGAGTGCATCAATAAACAATTTAGCTGCCGGGCAGTATTCTGTTACTGTGCGCGATAGTAAAGGTTGCACTGTTACCGGATCTTATACCGTAACCCAGCCAACTGTTTTAAGTGTAAGCCAACAAACAGTTCGCCCTGTAAGATGCAATGGTGGAAATGATGGATTTGTATCGGTAACTGCAAATGGTGGCACACCAAATTATAGTTACAACTGGTCGCCATCATCAGCCAACAACGATACCATTCAAAACCTTACTGCAAACACGTATGCTTTGACGGTAACCGACAACAATGGTTGCACAGCAACAGGTTCTTATATTGTAAACCAACCAACCGCTCTTGCATTTGCAAATGCTGTTACAAAAAACATTCGTTGCCGCAATGGCAACGATGGCTTTGTAACAGTTTCGGTTTCGGGAGGCTCGCCACAATACACCTATGCCTGGAGCCACAACGCCAACCTCAACAGCGCTAATGCTACAACACTTCCCGCAGCAACATATATTGTTACCGTTACCGATGCAAATGGCTGCATATTAACACAAACAAATGCGCTTACACAACCTGCCAACGGCATTTCATTTAACCCATTTACTGTTTCAAATGTTACCTGTTTTGGTGGCAACAACGGCAGTGTAACTGCCAACCCAACCGGTGGGTTACCGCCATACATTTATCAATGGAGCGTGGCGGGCAGCACCAATCAAATTACAGGCTTAACCGCAGGCACTTATCGTGTAACTGTAAGCGATGATAGTCTTTGCACACTTACCGATTCGGCTATTGTATCACAGCCACAGCAAATTGTAGTTTCGGCAACAGTAACCGATGTAAGCTGCTTTGGTGATACCGATGGTGAAATTGCAACCTCAGTAATACCTGCCGGAAGCTACACTTACGCTTGGACTAACGGAGCTAACGGAGCAAACCCAACCGGACTCGCACCTAATACTTATGCAGTAACGGTTACGAACCCCAACAACTGCACCGGCACAAACACCTTTGTAGTAAACGACAAACCTGTATTTACATTAAATGCTCCTACAATTGTAAATGCAACTTGTTTTGGAAGCAACACAGGCAACATTACAGCCAACCCAACCGGTGGCACTTCGCCCTACACATATTTATGGAGCAGCCCTGCAGGAGTTACTTCGCAAACAAATGCCTCAATTGCAGCGGGCAGCTATTCGGTTACAGCAACCGATGCCAGTGGATGCACAACCTCCGGTACTTACTCGGTTACCGAACCTACTCAGTTAGTTTTCTCTCAACCGGCAACCGTAGTAAATGTATTGTGCAACGGAGCCTCAACCGGTTCTATTGCTGTAAGTGTAGCCGGTGGAACACCAAACTACAGCTATACATGGAGCAATGGAGCACCTTCGCAGCCAACCAACACAGGGCTTGCAGCGAGTAGCTACCAGTTAACAGCTACAGATGCAAACGGCTGCACCATTACAGACAATTTTAATATTACCGAACCTGCGGCAATTGTTCTTTCTACACAAGTAATTCGCAATGTAAGCTGCGGTGGAGGCAATGATGGTAGCGCATCGGTAAATGCAGCAGGCGGTGTGGCGGGTTATACTTACTTATGGAGCAATGGACAAACAACATCTGTTGCCACCGATTTAACAGCCGCAAACCCATATACTGTAACCGTAACAGACGGCAACGGCTGTACTGCAACAACTTCTATTTCGGTAACACAACCCGTGCCGGTTGATGCAAATCCAATTGTAAAAGATGTGAGTTGCTTCCTTTACAACGATGGAAATATTGATGCAAACCCTTCGGGCGGAACGGGGCCATATTCTTTTAATTGGAGTAATGGACAAACTTCGCAAACAGCAGTAAACTTGATTGCCAACAACTACGATTGCACAGTTACCGATGCTAATGGATGCACACATACTTTCAGTAGAATTGTTAGCCAACCGGGTTTATTGCAAGTTACGGCAGTGGGTGTACCCGAATCGTGTGGTAGCAAAGCCGATGGAAAAATTATACCTACCGGCATTGGCGGAACTGCACCATATTCATTCACCTATTCTATTGACGGAACTAACTTTTTGCCCGGGGCAAATGATACCATAAAAAATCTTGCTCCTGCATCGTATCAACTTGTAGTTACCGATGGACAAAATTGCACCGCAAGTACATTGGTAAATATTGGCACACCACCAAAAGATGTGTATGATGTAATTGTAGATTCTACTTCGTGCTATGGAAGTGAATACAAGGATGGGCGCATTCAGATATTTGGATTAACCGCTGTGAACGCACCGCATCAATATAAAATTGACGACAGCAATGTGTTTTCTCAAACAGGAGATTACCAAAATTTGAGCGCGGGCGCACACAAAATTTATGCGTTAAATAACTTTGGATGTGATACTACTTTCTTTATTACTGTTCCTGAACCTTTACCGGCTAGTGTTGATATTTTCCCCGATGATTCAACCATTCAAATGGGGCAATCCATTCAACTTAACAGCTTATTGAAACCATATCCACAAACCGACATAACCGCCTACGCTTGGACACCTTCTGCGGGTTTAAATTGTGTGGACTGCGCCAATCCTGTTGCAACTCCATTTAGCCGTTCAACAGAATATTTCCTTACCATTTATTACAATCAAGGCTGCTTTGCTTCCACTTCGGTGGTAGTGCATGTAGAAGGCGAGCCGGAATTATTTATTCCAAATTTATTTTCGCCAAATGGCGATGGCACAAACGATAAGTTTGAAGTTTTTGGATTTGGAATCCGCGATTTCGATTTGAAAATTTTTAATCGTTGGGGCGAAAAAGTTTTTGAATCTACAAATCAATATAGCTATTGGGATGGCAGTTACAAAGGCGTAATGCAAAACCCCGAAGTTTATACCTACTTGCTAAATGCAACCTATTTAGACAGCCGCAAAGTAACCAAAACCGGAACGGTTACTTTGGTAAGATAAGGTAGCATTATACTGTTTCACTTTCACTGTTCATGCAGTTTCCATGCACTACCGCTAAATGTTAAAGAAGGCGAAAGCACAGACATGGGCAAAAAAAAGTGCTGGTATATTGAGAAAATACAATGGCATTGTGTTACTTCGCCATTCATTATTATTAAAACAAAATTTTCTGTTCTATGAAAAAACTTTTTCTCTCTCTCGGCATTGCGGCAGTCGGATTACTTTCTGCCAATGCTCAAGGTTCTTTGCTTGTTGTTCACAATAGCCCCGATCCAGCATTATCAAATTTGGATTTGTGGGTAGAAGTTCCACAAGCAGCTTATTACCAAAAAGCAATTGACGACTTGGCTTACCAAGGCGGATATTTTTATTCAATTCCTGCGGTGCCAATTCCTGGTGCAACACTTACAATACATTTAAAAGCTAACAATAGCACAGCTTCTGGTGATGTAGATTTGTATTCTAAAACATTTACTGTAGTACCAACTGGCAACAACATTTTGGTTGTAACAGGCTTAACTTCTGCATTGTCGGGCACAAAAACAAACCCAAACAGTGTAGATAATACAACCGATTTAATCTTATTGAATAGTGGTGTAGCATTTTCTTCAAACGATAACACTAAAGCTGCATTGTCATTACACCATGGCGTTGTGGATGCTCCGGGTCTTGTAGCTCAAAGCTTCATTACAACTATCCAATCTCCTAAAAGAGATA
>CAZYXR010000062.1:1456-18039 GCA_964650845.1 uncultured Chitinophagaceae bacterium | reverse complement strand
ACCGCAGCGCAGTCAAGTAATCTCAAAAGTTTAAACAGCCTCAATACTTGCAGAATGATTGATGCAAACAGTATAAGCAGATTTAAACAGAAATTTTACTACTCCACAATTTTTTGAAGCAGTAGAATATTACTGATGTTATGCAACTTGCTCAGGAGGTGGGCAAAAACAACTTTCAAAACCAGTTGAAAGCCGAGTTGAAAAATTATTAAACAAGGTTCGAAGCACAAAGCAATAGGATGCAAGTTGCAGATTCGCACCTACCAAATAATCTTTTTCAAAAAAATCTTTTTGAAAATCCCCTGTGTTTTTTTGCTCTGTTGAGTTGCCAAAGTTATCGTGCATCCATCGGTTGATATTGCGAATTATAACCGACTCATCATGATCGTGAAAGCAATAATAGTAAGTAGAGTCGCGGTGTTCTGTTTTGCGCACTATGTCATACATCTCGCCCAAAAACTGAAACTCTCTACTGTGAATGCGCTTAAAATGTTGATTGGGTTTTTCTTCTAAACTTTTTGCCACTTTTATTAGCGTAAGATGTTCATCTTGCAGGTTAAGCAGTGTTTCCCACTTAAATTTTCGCTTTATCCGCTTCAGTTTAATGTCGTACACAAAAATACTTACCACTGCCTGCATCAGTAGCAGCACAATAAAAAGAATACTAAATGAAAACAATACTTTTTTGCGCACCAATGGCAAAGGTAAGAAAAGAACTAAAGCAATTGCTTACTACTCGTGCTATACAAACGACTGAACTTTTTCAACAAACACATTACCACTCAAACCATTTTCTTCTTGATGCCATTTTTGGCTACCATATTTTCCACTTGCATAGCCTTGTGCTGCAAGCGATAAAACTTGTACAGGCTGCTGCAACGATGCAAGCAAATGATACGAAAGAGTTTCTCTCATGCCGCCTTCGCCATAGTGCTCTTCCATAAAAATCACTTTACCTGTTTGTGCTATTTTGGCAAGCAATGCTTTGGGAATTTCTTTTACCGGAAACACGCTTAAATTCCAAACATCTAAGCCATCATAAGTTGCCCAGTTGCTATCAAAACAGCCTTGTCGCCATGCTTTAAATGCCGCCATTGTGCAAAAGCCGGAACAGCGAAATGAAACTTAGCAGCAAGGTTCAATCGCAGATAATTGGGATTTTTATCAGCTATCATTTGTTGCACACACTGCTCCACATCTTCAGCTACCAAAGGCACGTAAATGCGCATATTGGGCAACATGCGCAATGCACCAATATCTTCGGGGTTGTGGTGTGTTGCCCCCATAATGCCATAGCCGTAGCCACCACCATTGCCCACCAACTTTACCGGAAGATTATGCAAACACACATCATTGCGTATCTGCTCGAAAGGGCGCAACGTAACAAATGGCGCAATGCTGTAAACAAAAGGCACAAAGCCTTCATAAGCTAACGCGGCAGCAACCGTAACCATATTTTGCTCGGCAACTCCGGCATTTACAAAATGGTCGCCATAAGTTTGCTCTACTTTTTCTAAAGCCATGTATCCTAAATCGCCTGTAATAAAAACGAGGTTTTCGTTGTTCGCTTTGGCAGCTATCACCGCTGCGGCAAATTCGTTACGCATATTTGAGATTTACAGATTTATCATTTACAGAATTACTGATTGATTGAATTGAATTTCAATTTCAGTTTTGATTATTTCATACTGCTCATCTTTCATGGGCAAATAATGGCAATCAACTTTGTCTTCATATTCTTTCCATCCGTTGCCTTTGATTGTATTGCAGATGATAACAGTTGGGAGTTGAGCGGTGAGGGTTGGGTGGTGTGCGTTTCCGAGCGAAATAAAATCGTGTCCGTCAGCCTCGAGCACATTAAAGCCAAAGGCTTTCAGCTTATCGGCAAGCGGTTCCAATTGCATTACATCCTCCGTTCTGCCGTAGCCTTGCAGGCGGTTGCGGTCAATGAGCCACACCACATTTTTTAGTTTATGCTGGCGAATAAACAATGCCGCTTCCCAAGTGCTGCCTTCGTTGATTTCACCATCGCTGGTGATGCAGAAAATTTGTTTGTTGTTCTTTTTCAATTTAGCTGCCAAACCTAAGCCTGCCGCTATGCTCAAACCATGTCCAAGACTTCCCGTTGCAAAAGGTATGCGCTTGATTTTATTGGCAGGCGGATGTGCCGCCAAGTAAGTATCGTTTTTGTAAAAAGTTTCAATATCCGCTTCGCTCAAAATGCCTTCTTCCGCCAGTAGACTGTATAAAGATGCTGCGGCATGACCTTTGGAAAGAATAATTTCGTCTTCATCTTTCATCCAACCAAAACGCACAAAAGTGAGCATCTCGGCACAGGAAAGCGAGCAACCTACATGCCCCGCATTTGCGGCTTTATACATTGCCAGAAAACGTTTTTTGATATTCAACGCTTTGGTGAGTAAATCTTTATGTTGCTCGTTGTTCATTAGTGGTGCAATGATAATATTTTAGACATGAGATGCGAGATGCAAGATGAAGAATGACAATTAAATGACACTGCAAATTTGGAAAGCGGAATCAATTTCATTTACATTCGTTAAAAATTCTCCGTATGAAAAACTTATTACGCTCTTTAATGCTATTGATAATAATAGTTTTTTCTCAAAGTGTTTATACACAAACTTGCGCACCTATTTCATTAGCTACACCTGGTTTTTACAGCCAAAGCAATGATTCTGTTATTTGTATTACCAAAGGGCAACAGTTTACTGAAACAATTTATTTTAAATTACCTACAGATGCCGGTTCATTTACAGTTCAATATGTAAAGTTTGATAGTTTAACAAATATACCTTCAGGCTCAACTTATACTTTCAATAAACCATTAGGCAGTCAATATGCTGCTGGAGAAAGCGGCTGTTTCACTATTACAGGTACTGCTCCTTCTCAAAACTATTTTGAACGGATAAATATTTATGCTGCACTAAAAGTTACAGTTATACCTGTTCCACTAACAGGTGAGTTCCAAACTATTCCTACGGCACAGGGTGTTCCAGATTACAGGGCAGTAATTTATTTGGAATCAAAAGACCCAAACTCTATTTGTAATCTAAGAATCTCAGGAAACATTTTTGCTGATTTGGATAACAACTGCCAAAACAATGGCAATGACGTTGCTCTCATAAATCACAAAGTTACCTTGAATGGAAGCAAAGTTTATTTTACAGATGCTAATGGTATCTTTACTGCGCGCCCAGATACTTTTGGCACACACACAATAGAGTTGGATACATCTACCCTTCAGTTAGGCTGCGGAAGTGTTGTGCGTACCGTTAACATTCAACCTCAATCTCAAGTTTCTGCGGGCAATGATTTTGCGATGAAACCGGACACAGATTACAGAGACCTTTCAGTAACACTTAATCCATTCGGTTGGTGGCTATTCGGTTTTACCGGACAAGCATCTATTTCATATAGAAACAATGCTTTTGTACCGGTAGATGCTACCATCCGAATGAAGTATGATTCTATCACTCAGTTAGCATTTGACTCAGTATCTCAAAATGTTTTGACAAGTGTAACTCCTTCTTTTGTTGATACTGTCAACAGAATCATTGAATGGCAGATTACAAATATACCGGCTCGCACCCAAGGAAGTATTTATGTTGCTTTTCAACTTCCTTTTCCTACTGCACCTTCAGTTCCAATACACGACACAATTTGGATTTTTCCTGATTCTGCTGATGCTTTTCTAGGGGATAACATACACATTACAGACAATTTAATCACCGGAGCCTATGACCCGAACGACAAACAAGTTTCGCCTTCGGGGGCAGATGGCAAAATCGGCTTGGCAGATTCGCTGCTTACTTACAAGGTGCGCTTTCAAAACACAGGCACAGGTCCGGCTGTGAATGTGATTATCAAAGATACTTTGGACAGCGATTTGAATCTTATTTCCTTCAGACCGGGATTAGCCAGCCATCCTTACACTGCTTCGCTTGCAGGCAATGTTGCCACATTTACTTTCAGCAATATCATGCTGCCGGACAGCAATGCTAATGAACCGGAAAGCCATGGTTTTATTCAATACAGCATTAAAAAGAAAAGCGGCTTGGGTTATGGCACAGTTATTGACAACAGTGCAAGTATTTATTTCGATTTCAATGAGCCTATAAAAACAAATACAGTTACTTCCACTTACTTCAATTTTGTTTCATCAGTAAAAGATTGGCAAACTGTTTCATCGGTTTTTCTTTATCCAAATCCTGCAACTCAAAAGGTGAATGTTGTGGCAACAGAACAGATAAATGAATTGGTTATAAGCAATATCTCTGGCGCTATACTAAAACAGCTTGCACCTGCCAATCTTTCATTAGAGATTGATTTAAGTGATGTACCATCGGGCATCTATTTTATTGCTGTAAAAACAGCAAATGGCATCAAGCAAAACAGATTGATAAAGTATTAAAAGTGGTGAACGCTATCGCGAATGCATCGTTGTTTGTTGAAAAAACAAAACATACCATAGCAAGCATGCAAATACAACATGTACAATACACTATCTGCCTAACAAAAAAAAATCCTGCCCATGGGCAGGATTTTTCGTTACACATAAACTGTGCTATGAAAATTACTTAACACCTAACGCTGCGCGTTTGAAACCTGTAACTGTCAATCCGCTGCTGGCTTGCCCCAACACTTGCGCTACAGTTTTGCTGGCATCTTTAACAAAAGGCTGAGTAAGCAATGTATTTTCTTTTACAAATGAATTTGCTGCACCGTCTGCAATTTTATCTAAGATGTTTTCTGGTTTACCTTGTGCTACCGCTTTCTCGCGAGCAATGGCTTTTTCCCTTTCCAATACTTCTGGTGCAATACCGGCTGCATCTACCGCAGCAGGATTCATAGCTGCAATTTGCATAGCTACATCTTTTCCAACTGCTGCAATAGCATCAGTTAATGGTTGATTCAAAGCAACCAATACACCAATTTTATTGCCCATGTGGTTATATGCTACGATGCTCTCGCCAGCCAACACTTCAAAAGAAGAAATGTCGATCAATTCACCAATTGCCGAAACTTTTTCTTGCAATAATCCCTTAATAACTGTTCCGTTCAATTCGGCAGCCAACAAAGCATCTAACGATTGCACATTGCTGTTCAATGCTAGTTCTGCAATGCTTTCGGCCAACTGGCGAAAATCTTCGTTTTTAGCAACAAAGTCGGTTTCGCAAGAAAGATACACAACAACACCACGTTTGTTATCGGCAGTAGTTTTGGCAACTACCACACCTTCCGATGCTGCACGACCGGCACGTAACTCGGCAACTTTAGCACCTTTTTTACGCAAAAAATCTATTGCTTTTTGTACATCGCCTTGGCTTTCTGTAAGCGCTTTTTTACAATCCATCAATCCCGCACCTGTAAGGTTGCGAAGTTCGTTTACTTGAGCAGCTGTAACTGTCATAATTTTAATTTGATTTTTATTTAATGATTGGTTTTGTCTTAAAAAAACTTGCCAAGATGCGAGGGCATACTTGGCAAGCAGTGATTGAGTTGAATATAGTTTATACAGTATTATTTTTTCACTGCACCACCTGTGCGGCTGCGGCTACGCCCAGCACCTCCGCCAGTATTGCCACCTCCGGGGCCTCTGCGTCTGCGTTTGCCATCACCACCTTCTTCTTCGGTAGCTACTTCAAAGTTTTGGTTGTCGTTATCATCAACTTCTACTTCGTCTTCGCCATCTTTGTTCGCTGCGCGCTCTGCCAAACCTTCGGCAATTGCTTCAACAATAAAATTGGTGATTAAGGCAATAGATTGTGCTGCATCATCATTTGCAGGAATTGCAAAATCAACTTTAGTAGGGTCGCTGTTTGTATCAACAATACCGAATGTATTGATGTTTAAGCGTTGCGCTTCTTTCAAAGCGATGTGTTCGTGCGAAATATCTACTAAGAAAATTGCGCTTGGCACGCGATTCAACGCGCTTACACCGCCCAACACTCTTTCCATTTTGTCTTTCTCGCGAGTTAATACCAAACGCTCTTTTTTGGTGGTATTTTCTAAAGTACCATCAGCTAACATCTTTTCGATGGTTTGCATTTTTTTGATACTCTTACGAATAGTGGTAAAGTTTGTCAACATACCACCCAACCAACGCTCGGTAACAAAAGGCATATTTACTTTCTTAGCTGCCTCTTTCACTATTTCTTTAGCTTGTTTTTTGGTAGCTACAAAAAGGATTTTTTTACCGCTTTTTGCCATAAAACGAAGTGCGTTTGCAGCTTCATCCAACTTTTCGGTTGTTCTGTTAAGGTCAATGATATGAATGCCTTTCTTTTCGGTAAAAATGTAAGGCAACATTTTTGGATTCCATTTGCGTTTGAGGTGACCAAAGTGAACACCTGCTTCGATTAACGCTTCCTGAGATAACTTTTGCATATAATATTGATAATATAACCGTTGAAAAAATAGATTAACGCTTGCTGTACTGTTCTTTTTTGCGGGCTTTGCGCAAACCAGTTTTCTTTCTTTCTACCACGCGAGCATCTCTGCGCAATAGTTTTTCTTTCTTTAATGCCGGGCGTTTTTCAGCATCTTCGGCTACAATGTTTCTGGCAATTGCCAATGAAATTGCTTCTGCTTGACCTTTAATTCCACCACCATAAACGTTAATGGAAATATCTAATTTGCCTTCTACTTCGGCAGCTTTCAAAGGTGCTTCTACTTTATGTTGCAGATACACGTTTGGCAAATACTCTTTATAGTCTTTGCCGTTAATTACAACTTGTCCGTTTCCGGCTTTTACCGAAGCGCGGGCAATTGCTGTTTTGCGTCTTCCTACTGTTACTTTACTCATTCGGATGTTATTATTGAATGTGTTGTTTAATTATTTAGAGTGCTTTAGGTTGTTGAGCTGCGTGCGCATGGTTTGCATCGCTATATACATAAAGTCTGCGGAACATTTGTGAACCTAAAGTTGATTTAGGCAACATTCCTTTTACAGCAATTTCTATCAACTCGTTCGGATTTTTTTCTAAAATCTGACGAGGAGTGCGAAAACGTTGACCACCCGGAAAACCAGTGTAGTGAATCAATTGTTTTGCATTCAGTTTATTGCCTGTCATTCTAACTTTTGCTGAATTCAACACAATTACATTATCACCACAATCGCTGTTTGGTGTAAATGTTGCTTTGTGTTTTCCGCGCAAAATCGAGGCAATCTGAGTTGCCATTCTGCCTAATGTTTTGCCTTCGGCATCTATAACGAACCACTCTCTTTTAATATCGAGAGCTGATACCGACTTTGTTGTATAACTACGTGATTGCATGATGTAACTTCCGCTTTGTTTTTTTAAAACGGGACGCGAATATAGGATTTATGCTTTTGTATTTCAAAGCATTTTACCAATTTTTTTTAAAGCTGTGCGATAAATACGCTGATAATCAACACTAAAATGGTAGAAAAAAATTATTCGCTTGCGAATAAGCCTATGAAAATTTAACTGAGGATGCTATTTAGGTCCTTTGCCGCCTTTGTTTTCTTGAATGCGTTTGAGCAATTCTTGTTTAAACTTATCTTCGGCTGAAATAAGTAGACCAAACTTTTTAGAGCCTATTATTTGCTCTATTTGGGGGCGATACTTTTTCATTAGGTCTAACTTTTTTTGCTCGAACTCGAATTTTTTATCGGCTAATTGGGTTTCGTCTTCGCTGGCAATATCCAATCGGTAGGCTTGCTTCAACGATTTAAATTCGCTGCGATATTGATTGTAAACCGGCCAAAATTTTTGACTCTCTTCGGGTGTAAGTTGTAGTTGTTCGGTAAAAAATGCTATTCTATACGATTCTGTTTTGTCGCTTTGAGCCTGCATAGAGAGGTTAAAGGCAAATAAGAAAAACGCAAGTGTGGTTACTAATATATTTTTCATGTTATAGTATTTTATACTGGCTCAAGATTATTATAAAGAAAATCCTCGTCCAATTCTTTTAGTAATTCCTGTTCAAAGAAAGTATCATTTAGCAATGCGTCATCAATAATAAGCAATGTCTTTTTGTCGCTTATACTTTTGCTCAATGCAACTTCGTCAAACTCATCAATATTCATGGCAATGTAGCTGCGAATTTCCTCTGTGCTTATTTTTTCTAATTGCGTAGCCAATCGGTCTTGTGCATCTACTTCAATTGTAGTTTGCTGCATGCCGAACCAAAAAACCATTACACCAACAAATATTGCGGCAAATGCAAAAGAAAGCTTAGGAGTAAATAGCGGTGCAAGCAACTTGTCTAATACATTGTTGATGCCATCAACCCATCCGGCAGATGGTGTTGCAACACTTTCTGTGGCTTTTGCATTTTTGAGTACCGTTTGTGGCAAATTGGCAAAATAGCTTGCCGGCACAGCAAATGGATTGCGTTTTTCTAAACCTGACAATGATGACGACAATGCCACCAATTCTTCTGCCACCTCTGCTGTTCTTATTTTTTCCAAAACAGAAGATGTTGATTGCGCAAAATAATTATCGGGTACTTGTAGTGCTTTCGACTTTTTAAGCTCACCTAAAAGTGGCGACAATTGTGGTTCTACCAAATTCAACTCTTCCGCCAAAGCTGTATCAATCACTTTTTGTGGCAAAGTAGAAAAATACAAAGCAGGAACGCTGAAAGCATTCGCACGCGGCAGCTTTGCCAGCGTGGGTGCTACTTCGTTTAACACGTTTTGTATTTCGTTATTCATACCTTACTCTTCAAAAAATGCTGCGTATAGACTTTATAATGCTTTGGGGGTTTAATCTTCTTTCAACAAAAATGCTTCTACTTTTTGTACCGCATGGTGATACGATGCCTTCAATGCGCCCACGCTTGTACCAAGCATTTCGCTCATTTGTTCATAGGGCATTTCATCGTAATATCGCAAAAGAAAAACTTGCTTTTGCTTGTCGGGCAGAATATCAATGGCTTTTTGCAATTTCAATTCAATTTCATCACCGTTAAAATAACCATCGCCTTTCAGGTAGTTTGCGGGTCCAAAGCTGTTATCATCTTCATCGCTGCTGTTGCTTTGCCCTCCTTCAAATGGAACAGTGGCTTTGCGTTTCTTTTGATTCAAATGGTTCAAAGCCTCATTGGTGGCTATGCGATAAACCCAGGTAAAAAACTGCGAATCGGCTCTAAAATTTTCGAGCGCGCGCCACACTTTTACAAAAGTATTTTGCATCACATCATCGGCATCTTCGTGCGAGAGCACCATTCTTCGAATATGCCAATACACTCGCTCCTGATGACGCTCCATAAGCAAGGTAAAAGCTTGTTCACGCTTACCCGAATGGAACATTTCAAGTAATTCACTATCCGTCATAACTTTTGTTTTCTGCCCACTGATAAAATTACAAATCGGTACAATGCTTCAATGTTACTTTCTTTTTATCACATTATGAACTGCATCTACAATGTTAGCTGCATCCAAACCATATTTTTTAAGCAACTGATCGGGCGTTCCGCTTTCACCAAAACTATCGTTTACGGCAATAAACTCAAGAGGAGCCGGAGTAGTTCTTGCCAATAGCGATGCAATGCTGCTGCCCAAGCCACCAATTCGATTGTGTTCTTCGGCTACTACTGCACATTTTGTTTTCTTCAGCGAGGCTAAAATTGCTGTTTCGTCTAATGGCTTAATGGTGTGAATGTTTATCAGTTCCACCGAAACCCCTTGTTCTTCCAGTTGCTTGGCGGCTTCGATACTTTTCCAAACTAAATGCCCGGTAGCGAAGATTGTAACATCGGAACCCTCATTCATCAAAAGCGCTTTGCCTATTTCAAAAGGCGTATCTTTAGGAATAAAAATCGGCCACTTGGGTCTGCCGAATCGCAGATAAACAGAGCCTTGATGATTAGCCGCAGCAATAGTAGCAGCATAGGTTTGATTATAATCGCAAGGGTTAATTACCGTCATGCCGGGTAGCATCTGCATTAATCCTATGTCTTCTAAAATTTGATGTGTAGCACCATCCTCGCCCAAAGTTAAGCCGGCATGAGAAGCTGCAATTTTTACATTTTTACCACTATACGCTACCGACTGGCGAATTTGATCGTAAACTCTACCGGTAGCAAAATTAGCAAAGGTGGTAGCAAAAGGAATTTTGCCTCCAATGGTTAAACCTGCGGCAATGCCAATCATGTTTGCCTCGCCAATACCGCACTGCACAAAGCGTTCGGGGCATTCCTTAATAAAGGCATCTAACTTTAACGAACCCACAAGGTCGGCACAAAGTGCTACTACATTGGGATTTGTTTTTCCAAGATGAAGCATTGCATCTCCAAATCCTGAACGAGTATCTTGCGAGCCGGTTGGCACATATTCTGACAACATATTTGTGTAAAATTTCGCCAAACATAGAAGAAAGCAACGCTTATAGAACAACATGTTTTACCCACAATGTTGATTGTGAAATTATTATGCTAAAGCAATTCATTTATTTGCACAATGAAAGTAAAATGTGTGATAGTTTGTTGTTTGCTTTTTAGCAAATTGTCGTGGGCACAATTTGATATTCAAGGGCATCGAGGTGCTCGCGGCTTGTATCCCGAAAATTCGATTCACGGATTTATTGAAGCATTAAAATTAGGTGTAAACACCTTGGAATTAGATGTTGTAATTACAAAAGATAGCCAAGTTGTGTTAAGCCACGAACCTTGGCTGAATGCCGCAATTTGTGCGCCACTTGAAAGTGAAAATAAAATGCAGTACAACATATTTAAGATGACTTATACCGAGCTGCAACAGTACGATTGTGGCAGCAAGGGCAACCCTAAATTTCCTACCCAACAAAAAATAGTATCGCACAAACCTTTGCTAAAAGATGTGTTTGAAGCGGTTGAAAATTATGCTCATCAAAACAAGTTGCCTCTACCTTACTACAACATAGAAACCAAAAGCACGCCTAATGGCGATAACGTTTTCCATCCCGAGCCAGAAATATTTATGGAGCTGGTGTACACGGTAATAAAAGAAAGCAACTTGCTTGACAGAACCATCATTCAATCGTTTGACACGCGCACTTTAATCGCTTTAAAACAAATGAATTGTTTTTTACCGCAAGCTCTTTTAGTATTTAACGGCAAAGGCACAAAACACAACTTGAAAAGATTGGCATACCTACCGGCAATTTACAGCCCTAATTATTTATTGGTAAACAAACGCAGCGTAAAATTTTGCCATCAACGTGGCATAAAAATCATTCCATGGACAGTGAATGATACAAAAAAAATGCAGAAAATGAAGGCGCTTGGTTGCGATGGATTGATAACCGATTATCCTGACATTGCAATACAGATATTGCGCTAAAAATCACTTCCCTTTTTCTTTCCATTGTTGCACTTGCACTTGTGCTTTTATCAAATCCAAAGAATGAATTACCATTTCGGTAACGGTGTTTTCAATCTTTGAATCTTCCTCTTCCATTAATATTGCTTCTATGATGCCATCCGTAATTTGCTCAATCACTACGCGGCTTTCATCGGTTGAAAACTTTTCAAAAATATGATTGATAGTTTCAAAAGTAATATCGTAAACCGACTGCTGCAGCGCGCTGCTGGCAGCCTTGCCTACCAATGGCACAGCTTCGAGCAACCGAATATTTTCATTTTGCTGAATGGCTGCCGATACCGCTTCGTTTATTGATTTGCGAAGCTCATTGCGATTTGCTTCGTATTGGTTGCGCATTACCAATTGTACCCGATGCGCAATAAAATCTACCAAAACTTCTTTGCGTGGCAGCACCACTTCTTCAATTATTTTGCCGGTTAATGGAATTCCGGTTTTTACTTCAGCCTGCACGCCTTCTATTATATTTATCACCACCCTATCCGATACTTCCTCAGTTAATACACCTAAATATTTATTGAACAACTGATACACATACCACTGCCGAATATCAATTATCTTCATACGATTAAGGCGAATTACCACCGCTACAATTCTTAGCACTCGCAACACCCTGAAAGAACCCACAGGAATACAACCCAACACCTCGTACCAATTTACAAACGGATAAAAAAACCAGCGGTGATAAGTATTATTGATAATAGCGAGCAGCCATCGTAACGACAACTCTGTCAAAAAAATAGCAACAAACACACCATCAATAAAAATGAAGTTGTGAAAGATTGGCTGATACCAGTAGTAAAATTGCGGTAAATACTGTTTGATTCTCGAACTAACCATTGTGCTTTCAAAATTCACTTGAAGTGCAAGCATGGAAAGGTTTAGCAACACAAGTATCACCATAACAATATCCACGAATACTAAAACGCGATCTAATCGTGGGTTATACTTTTCGTCTTTAATATACATACACGTTCTTTTGTTAATCTAAATGCTCCGCTAAAAATCGCTTTTTATGAGCAAAATCAAATTTTATGACAATTCTCTGACAATTCGCATACAATAGTTGTGCCCAAGCAAAGTACATTTGCGCGGCAAAATGAAGACGGATATTTGTATTGGGTGGGGAGTACTCTTATGTGTTATTTTGAACATACACTCGGTGCTTGCTCAAAATATTGATATAAAAGTAATGGATGCCGAAACGGGCTTACCCATGCAGTTTGCAGCAATCTCATTTTACCCCCCAAATTCAAATTTAAAACATACACACACATCAGTTACAACCAAAGAAGGCACTTTTACCACACAGGTAAACTTACCTACCACAGTAAGGATTTCTTATTTAGGTTATGCAACCATTACTGACACCCTAACTGATTATGTAGCCAAAACTTATTCGCTAAAATTAGAATCGGGTCAGCTAAAAGATGTAGTTGTTACTGGGCAATACGCCACCACCAGTACCGCCAACTCACTATATGAAGTAAAGGTTATTACCCCCGAAATCATGCGCCAAAAAGGTGCGGTAAATTTGCAAGATGCCTTATCAAACGAGCTGAACATAAACCAAAGCGTTGATCCTGTTTTTGGCAGCGGCATAAGCATAAACGGCATTTCGGGCGAGGGAGTGAAAATAATGGTAGATGGCGTACCGGTAGCCGGCAGGCTTGAGGGTAAAGTTGATTTAAGCCAACTCAACATCAATAATATTGAGCGGGTAGAAGTAGTAGAAGGCCCGTTAAGCGTAATGTATGGCACCGATGCTATGGGTGGTGTTATCAACCTGATTACAGGCGGTTTACAAAAAGAAAAAGTGAAAGTTTTTGCAAAAGGCTATTACGAAACTGTGGGGCAATACAATGTTGATGCAGGCGGCACATTCCGCGTCAGCAACCATCAGTTAAACATCAATGCTGGCAGGTATTTTTTTGATGGCTACTCGGCAAGCAACACCTATGAACGATATAGCGAGTGGCGACCAAAAGAGCAATACATGGCAGACCTGAAATACACCTATTCAAGAAACAGTTTTCGCATTTCGGTTAGTGGCTCGTTCTTTCGCGAAATGATGTTGAGCCGTGGCGAACCCAAATATGTTGCCGATAGAGTTACTGCAAAAGATGAAAAGTTCCACACCTTTCGCCCGCGTGCATCTGTAAACTTTTTATATCGCTTTAAAAATAATAGCACTTTAGATGTGGTGGGCGGTTACTCGGGCTTTTTCCGTTTTTGGAATGTAGTAAAAAAAGACCTAACAAATGGCGAAGAAACCTTGATACCCAGCGAAACTCAAGACACATCAAACTATCATCATTTTATGGTGCGGCCAATTTATTCTATGTACACAAAGCGCATGAATATCGGGTTTCAATTTGGCTTGGACGTAAACCACGAAACCACCACACAGTTGCGCATCGAAAACGGCACACAACAAATTACCGATGCAGCAGCATTTGGCAGCATGCGCTGGACCATAGTTGAAGGCTTGGTGATACAACCCGCCATTCGCTTTGCGTATAACACCCGCTTTCGCTCGCCATTGGTACCTTCATTTAATTTAAAATATTCTTACAAAGATATTTTCACATTGCGCACTTCTTATGGTTTGGGCTTTCGCTCGCCATCGCTAAAAGAATTGTATTTGGATTTTAAAGACAGCAATCACGACATCACAGGTAATCAAAATCTTTTGCCCGAAAATGGACATAATGTGCAGCTTTCATTTTCGGCAACTGTGCGCAAAGGCGAACACAAAATTGATTTTCAACCATCGGGCTTTTTCAATTACATCAACAATAAAATTGATTTAAAGTTGGTACCCCCATCGCCCGAAACACCGCCCGGGGTTATAGCCTATCAATATGACAATTTTAAACGGGTAGTAACCTATGGCGGAGATTTCACCATTTCATACACATGGAAACGACTTTCTGCATCTGCCGGAGCATTGCTTACGCAATTTGAAACTTTCGATGCCAGTATAAAAGAAGATGTGGTAAAAAATCTTAGCCCCGATGCCAACGCCCGCATTGGATACACCATTCCCAAAGCAGAAATTTCTGTGAACGCATTTTACAAATACACAGGACAAAAAGCTTTGTTTTCGATGAACAGCAGTATTAGCACCGGATTCAGGGATGCTTATCACACACTCGATATCACCGCTTCAAAAAACTTTTGGAAAGATAGAATACAGCTAACCATTGGGGGCAAAAACTTGACAGGTGTTACTAACATCGGTGCGCAAAACGCTTCAGGGGCAGCACATTCAATAGGTAGCGGCAACAGTATGATGGTAAACAGAGGAAGAACATTTTTTGCAGCATTAATATTGCAATTTGCGAAATAAGAAAACAAAAAAGGGAAAATCGAAAATGAAAAACTTAATTAAAGGATTTAAAAAATCAAGTATTTACAGCATCGCCTTGCTGAAAGATGCTATGTCTTTTTTATCCCTTTCATTAAGCCCGTTTCGTGTTATGTTTCGCAATGGCGGGGAGGTTTTGGCAAAAGAACACAACCATTGCAGAGAACGAAGGAATCTCCATTCATCTTCTATAGCTATCCAAAAATGGCGATGGCTTTCTTACAGTTCATCGTTCATCGTAATAACTTTTCTTTTTTCTATCACATCGTGCTTTAAAGAAAAACCCCTTACCCCAAAGAAAAACGGCAGCACCGATAAGCGAGTAGTAATACCAATGACTTCGAGTTATGAAGACATGTATTACTTCAGTTTGCAAACAGGGCAAGTGGTACAAAAAACAAATCCGGCTATCTACGACCTAATGTTTGATAACGATGCTAACAGCTTAAACATTTGGCTGAATGGCAGTAAACTAATGATGGCCAAACGCACAAACACCACCGATTTTGAAAAAGTAAAATACACAGATACTCTTTCAAACGATGGTTGGTTGTTAGATAAACCTACGTATCAATCAGATTCCAATGCCATAGGCAAGTGGTGGAATGAGAATGGCAACGTTACTTCGCGCAATGAAGTTTATCTCATAAAACTTGGCAAAGACATTTTGGGCAACCCATTGGGGTATCGCAAAATTCAGGTTGTAGATTATTCGCTCAATACTTATAAAATTCGCTTTGCCTATCCCGATGGTAGCGATGAACACACAGCGCTGGTTACAAAAGACAACTTGCACTGCTATAGCTATTTAAGTTTCGACAATGGCGGCAAATTGGTAGATGCCGAACCGGCAAAAGATACTTGGGACTTAGTTTTTACCCGCTACAGCTATGTATTTTACGACCCTTATTATTTGCCATATATTGTGGTGGGCGCACTTTCCAATCCACAAACGGTAGAATGCTATGTCGACTCAACTGTAAGTTTTGAAAACACTTTACTACCAGATTTAAAAACACAAAACTTTGCAGCTACCCGGGATGTAATCGGCTACGACTGGAAGCTATACGACTTTACAGAATACAAAGCCTTGCCCTACCGAATCTATTTTGTACGCACCAAAGATCAGCGTTTCTACAAGTTGCGCTTCTTAGACTTTTACAACGAAAGCTACGAAAGAGGCTTCCCTACTTTTGAATTTGAGGAGTTGTAAACACGGCACTAAAGTTTTCAAAAAGAAAACTTATTTAATACCTTTGCCGTATGAACATCATTGTAAAAAGAGCCGTTTTGTTTTACGTGGATAAATATCCGCAGGCAAAAACGGCTTTACTGGTGTGGTACAATGAATTTTTGAAACAAGAATTTCACACTTTTAATGAACTGAAAGCCGTGTATGGAAATGCCAGTATTGTTGCCAACAATAGGGTGATATTTAGTATCAAAGGTAATGATTACAGGTTAATTGTATCTGTCAATTTTAAGCAACTGGCAGCATATGTAATTTGGTTTGGCACCCATAAAGAGTATGATAAAATAAATGTGGAAACCATTGAATTTGATACTAAAATTTTGAACTATAAAGTGAAATAACATGAACTGGAAAGTAATAAAAACAGAAGCCGCTTATCAGAAAGCAGTGAAACGCACGATGGCAATTTTTGAGGCAAAAGATGGCACACCCGAAGCCGATGAATTGGCTTTACTATTGGTATTGGTGAAGGATTTTGAAGAAAAACATATACAAATACCTGAAGTAAACCCGATTGACGTGATAAAGCTGAAAATGCAAGAAAGGGATATGAAAGCCAAAGACCTTGAGCCGCTTATCGGCAGCAAGGGGCATGTATCCTCCATCCTTTC
>CAZYXR010000062.1:0-1396 GCA_964650845.1 uncultured Chitinophagaceae bacterium | reverse complement strand
AGGGAGTTGACACTGAAAATTGCCAAACGACTGAGAGATTATTTTCAGTTGCCTGCCGAGATATTTATGCCTGCGAGTTAGTCTTTCAGCACACGTAGAAATAAAAACAGCCTATGTAGTTTTGCTGCAATATGTTTTGTACGGCATTCTCACAACGCAACAACGCTTAAAGTAATAATAAAAATGAGGTATCCGCAGAATTATCAGTCTGAGTTCGGGATAATGTAAGCAGTAAAATTGAAATTCAATTCTTGCGAGCAAAAGTGTTGGAGCAAAAAAAACTCCCGTTGATTTGCAACAACGGGAGTTCATAATAGAAGCAATTTTCAATTTTAATTAGCAGCAGGTGGATCTAACAAAACCTTACGGCTTAGCTTAAATTTACCTGTTTTAGGATCTAAACCTACCAGCTTCACTTTCACAATTTCGTTTTCTTTCAACACACCATCCATTGTTTCGAGGCGTTTGTGCGAAACTTCCGAAATATGCAACAAGCCTTGTTTGCCAGGCAGAAACTCTACAAATGCACCATAAGGCATAATGCTTTTAACGGTAGCATCGTACACATCACCAATTTCGGGCGTTACCACAATACTTTGAATCCATTTGTAAGCAGCATCCAAGCCATCTTTGTTTGGCGAGAATATTTCAACAATACCTTTACCGTCCACTTCTTCAATAGTAATAGTAGTACCGGTTACAGCCTGAATTTCCTGAATAACTTTTCCACCCGTGCCGATAACCGCACCAATAAATTCTTTCTCGATTTTCATAACCACCACACGCGGTGCATGAGCTTTGTAATCTTCGCGCGGTGCAGAAAGCGTTTTATTCATTTCGCCCAAAATATGCAACCTGCCGCGCTTAGCTTGTTCTAATGCTTCCATCAAAACTTGTTGGCTTAAACCATCTATTTTAATGTCCATTTGGCAAGCAGTGATGCCATCAACGGTGCCACATACTTTAAAGTCCATATCACCCAAGTGGTCTTCATCGCCAAGAATATCCGAAAGGATAGCGTAGTTGCCCTTATCGTCAGTTACCAAACCCATTGCAATACCGCTTACAGGTTTTTTTATTTGCACTCCGGTATCCATCAAAGCCAGCGTGCCTGCGCACACAGTAGCCATTGACGAAGAACCGTTAGATTCTAAAATGTCGCTCACAATACGAATAGTGTAAGGCACATCGGCAGGAACAACTGTTTGCAATGCACGAAGGGCAAGGTTGCCATGCCCAATTTCTCTGCGGCCAGTGCTGCGCGGTACTCTCGCTTCGCCAGTACTAAAGCCTGGGAAGTTGTAGTTCAGCATCAGCCTTTTTTCTTCGTTTATTACTACACCATCAATTTTTTGTTGGTCTAACTTTGTACCTAATGTAACTGTGGTTAGCGACT
>CAZYXR010000061.1:8422-18223 GCA_964650845.1 uncultured Chitinophagaceae bacterium | reverse complement strand
CTCGTTATCATCTTTTTTAAATGCCGAATCGTTCCAAAGTTGTGTTAGGTAACTGTGCGATACATCTTTTGTAACTTCCACTTCAATGGCTCCTCCAATGTGTTTTCCTCCGGCAAAAATCACATCTCCACTGCTTTTTACAATGGGTGTGGCCTCTCCGGTTACAAAACTGTAATCAATATTTGCGTTGCCTTTCAATAAAACTGCATCGGCAGGAATAAGTTCCATATTGCGAATAACAAGCCGGTTGCCTATCTGCAAGTTATGTAATGGAATGTTGTTTTCAATGCCATCTTTTATTACTGATACTGCTACTGGAAAATAGGATTTGTAGTCGCGCTCAAACGAAAGTGTATCGTATGTTTTGTTTTGAAAAAGTCTGCCAATCAGCATCAATAGGATTAGACTTCCTAAAGTGTCGAAGTAGCCTGCACCGGTGCCAGAAAATATCTCGTAACAGCTTCTGCCTATCATTGCCAAAATGCCCAGCACAATAGGTACATCCATGTTTAGAGAGCGTTGCTTTATTGCATTCCATGCCGATATAAAAAACTCTTGCGCACTATAAAATATCACTGGTAATACCAACAAAAAATTCAAGTAACCGAAGTATTTTCTGAAACCGCTTTCTACCAAAATATCCAAACCAAGATATTCGGGAAAACTCAATAGCATCATGTTTCCAAATGCAAAAAAGGCAACACCAATTTTCAGGTAATACCTACGCAAATGATTGCTTTTTTCTTCACGTTCAAGATCGTTCAGGTTGATGTGTGGTTCGTAACCTATTGCTGCAAGAGTTTCAACAACGTCTTTAAGCGAAAGTATTTTGTTGTCGAATGTGATGTTTACTTCGCGCTTCATAAAGTTCACCAGCGAGCGGGAGACTCCTTGCTTTATTTTATAAAGGTTTTCGAGCAAAAAAATACAGGAACTGCAATGAATTTGTGGTATGTAGAATGTTACTGACGAAACATTGCCTTCATTAAATGCGATAAGTTTTTTAGAAATTTCGGTATCATTCAGATAATCGAATTTTTTTGAAACAATTTGTTGCGAAAGCGATTTGCCGGGTGTTGCGTTCAAATCATAGTAGTTGCACAAATTGTTTTCATTCAATAATTCAAAAACTGTTTTGCAGCCGATGCAGCAAAACGTATGCTGCATCGAAACAATTTTGCCGTTGCAGGCATCGCCACAATGATAGCATGTTGTAGATTGTTTAGTTGAATTCATTGCATTGTGGTAGTTTGAACGAATGGCGAAAATAGCACTACATACTTTTTGTGATGTATGAGGCGGGTCAAAACTAAGAATGATTAGTATCAGTATTCTATTGTGTATGTGTATGAAAATTGGGTGCTATAAATTCAAAAATAAAACAATTGGCATTTCATTGCTTTTATTGTAATCTTGCTCAGATGAAAAGTTTAAACAACTTCTTATGAAAAAACAACTCATTTTTGGATTGATAGCGATAATTTGTGTCTCAGCAATTTCATCTTGTAAGAAAAAGGATGGAGAAAACAGCAGTCACTTTCAGCATCAGGTTTTCCTTTCTAAAGTCAAAGCAATAAGCTCGAAACATAAGAAACCAAAGAGTGCTGCGAGGCTTTCGGAATGGCAATGGTATGTGATTAAAGAGGATCTAAATGGCGCGGCTATTGGCGCGGGACTTGGTGGAGGTATCGGTGGCGCAGCCTTTGTGGGAGGTTTATTTTCATATATGGCGTTTATGCCTGTATACTCAGCTTATGAATGCGGAAATGTTGTTTGTAGTGGTAGCACCTGTAATAATGAGACATTCTCTAATTCTGCAAATCCTTATGATTTTGTGGGCTACGCTCATAATGTTATTGCTCTTGATGCTTTAGCACATAGGAATGCTATTTCCGAAGTTGACTCTGATCCTAATAATCTTTCGGGTTGTAAAATGAATCCAATACATGCAACTGAAACATGTCTTGCTAAAGCAGGTGAGTTATTTGAAGTAGACCCATACACCGATATGTATGATACAATGGGACTTAGTGAAACTTTCATATTGGCAGAATTGGATTCCTTTATTACAAATTATCATCCGGATAGTACCGATTATCAAGAAGAAAGATTTGATTATTTGGAGAGGAGAGGACAAATAAGTAGTGATACAAGAGCTGTATTGGAGGTTTATTATGAAACATTGGAAACATTGACACTATATACAGATGTATATGACTATACTGAAGAATTAGAGGAAGAATTAGAAAACTCTGAACTTAGCTTGGCGGATAAAGCTATTCTGTTCTCTGTATTTTCGACATGTAGGTACAGCGCAGGTATGTGGTTAACCATTATGCATTTTTTTGGGTAATATGAAAACGGAAAATAAAACTCCAATCTACTTTAGGTATAAACTCCTGGATATGATACTTTCTATTGTACTGATGAAATGGCCAATAGAGGTAATCAGTAACAGTCAGGATGTTAGTTCTGCAAAGTTGATAGTGGCTTATGTAATTGTTGTTTTATTACCATTACGTTCTGTTTATGCACTTTACTGTATCATAAAAAGCAAATCATATCAGGAAGTGTTTCCATTTAAGAGTTTTCTTAATTAGAAAATACCGCCTGTGATGACAGAGTAATAAAGTCGACTGCCCGCGCAGTTAACAACTACGCGGGCTTTTTCTTTGCCCTAAAGATAGATTCTCGAAAAAAATCAGAACAATCATTGCGGAGTTGCTATTGCTTTAATTTATGTTAATGTATCTGTATAGCAGATAAATGCTCTACTGCATTCGCTTACATTGCGCTTAAATAGAGGCGAAAATTTTGCAACCATCTGGTTTGGTATAGCTTCTTCGATTCACTTTTATTCGTTCATTTAAAACCAAAGAAAAATGGAAAACATTTACAATCAGGGAAAAACTTCCCTAAAATCCATCCTTCTGGCGACCACACTTTTTACTTTATTTTTTAATGCTGCCAATGCGCAAACTTTTGTGCAGCGGAATGTAGCTGGTAGTGCCACTACATCGGCACAGCTTTCCAGCACCACAGCCAAACGGGTGCAATCTATTTACACTCCATTTGAATTAGGCAATCCTGTAAAGTCAGGATTTGTTGATACCATTTACTTTAAGCGTAGTTCTACCTCATCAGGTCAGAATCACACCGACTTTGAAATCTATCTTGGTCAAACAACCGATACTGTGCTGACAACCAATATGGACAACAATGCAACAAATGCAAACCTCGTGAAAGTCTTTGGTGCAGGTGCGCTTTCGATTCCAACAGGAGGAACAGCAGGTGATTGGGTTGCCATTCCGTTAGATAATATCAATTTCAAATATGATTCTTCATTGTCTTTAGTAGTGGAAACAAGATTTACAACCAATGGATCTAGTTTATCTTGGTTAGTACAAACGGGTACGCATGACCCAACCAATACCAATAAAAAAGTTATCGCGAACAACCCAACGGCAAGTACAGGTGCGTTTAACGTTCAGAGAGCAAATTTTGCCTTTTTTGCCCAGCCAGTAAATGTTGATGATGCCGCTGTAATGTCAGTTTACGGAATCAATTCTCCTGCCGTTCCGGCAAATCACAGCGCGCAGGTAACTATCAGAAACTATGGAACAGACACCTTGAAAAATGTGCTAATCGGTTGGGATGTAAATGGAGTAGTTCAAACTCCTTTTGCTTGGTCGGGTAGTTTGGCAAGAAGTGAGTCGGAAGCGAATATCACCATCAGTAGCTTCAACTTCACTGATTACAATTCAACTATTACTGCATGGGTTTATGCACCAAATGGAAATACAGATGGTAACAATAGTAACGACACATCGAGTCTGAGTATTAAGGTTTGCAATCCTTTGGTTGGTAATTACACTATAGACCAAACACAAGCTACAGCAGGTAACAACTTTGCTTCGTTCAATGAGATAGCTGACAGGCTTAACAACTGCGGTATTTCAGGTCATGTTAATATTTCTGTAGCTGCTGGCACAGGTCCTTATTTGGAGCAGGTGATATTCAATAATATTCAGGGAAGTGATGATACTGCCAGAATATATTTGAATGGAAATGGTGAAGTGATAAAACTGGGTGTTCCAATTCTTTCTAATGTGCCGACAAGCAACCCAAACAGACACATTGTACGTTTGGCAGATGTAAAGTATTTTACACTCGACAATTTAAAAGTGGAATTGGATTCAGGCTCTACTGCTTTTATGGGGGTGCATTTGTTTAACACAGCAAGCTACGTAACCGTAAAAAATTGCACTATTGATATGAAAGGAACTACCAGTACTTTGATTGGTGGTGTTATTCTTTCGGGCTCGCAAAGTTCTATTTTAACATCGGGCAATTATGACAGTGTATTGATTGATGCAAATACTACAATTGCTGGAGGATATGGCACTTCTGTTTATGGGCTTGCTTCTCCGTTATCTAAGCGTATTGTGATATCAAATAATACTTTTTACGATTTTAATGATAATGGAGTTTACTTACGCGAAACAGATGGAACTGTTGTTATCAATAATACAATCAACAGGCGAAATGGCAATGTGGGCGGTTTAGCGCAGGGTATTCAGGTTGCACAAACAGCCAACATCAATGCTCGAATAATTGGCAACTACATAAGCACAGAATTAAAAACTGCCAATAATTTCAGAGGTGTTTACATCTATGGAGGTGCAGGGCATCAAGCATATAACAATGTGTTTTACAACTTTCAAAATACAACAGGCAATGAAGTTACAGCCTTTAAAGTAAGAGGCGGTGCTCCCGAAATCTATTTTAATACAATTGTGTTTAACAGCACCGATACTTCTACAGGCAAATTGTCGGCATTGGTAGAAGAATTGGGCAATACAAATTTTGTGTTTAAAAACAACATGGTTTCAATAACACAGCCTTGCGATTCTATTCGTGTGTTTGTTGTTCCAAACTCTACTAAGCTTACCAGTAGCTTTAGTTCTGAAAACAATATTTATAATGTTCCAAATGGAAGGTTAGCTCAACGCACCGGTACATTTTATAATACGCTTGCAGATTGGCAAGCGGCAACTTTTCAAGATGGAAGCAGCTATGAATTCGACCCGTTATACGCCACTGCTACATTACCTTTTGTGCCTACTAACCCAAGTGTAAACAATTTAGGTACACCAATTGCAGGCATTACAACTGATGTGCTTGACAATACCCGCTCTGCAACTTTTCCTGATGCCGGTGCTTACGAGTTTTCGCCTTGTGTTGATCCTGCTCAACCAACTGCAATCTCAGGTGATACCTTAGTTTGTAAAGGTTCAACAAAAACATATATTGTTCCTGCTCTTGGCAGTGAGCTTTATTTTTGGAATGTACCCGCAGATGCAAACATCACAAGCGGACAAAGCTCTTCGACTATTACAGTTGAGTTTGGTACCCTTTCGGGCGAGGTTACTGTGGTAGCTCAAGATACATGCGGCACAAGCGATACTACCAGATTAGCAATAGTTGTTCAAGATAGCTTAGCTGCTCCGGCTGCAATTTTTGGAGATACTACGCTTTGCGCAAATGAAAATGGAGTAGCTTATTCGGTAGCGGCAATTGCCAATGCAGATTCGTACAATTGGACGGTAACGGGTACAACACTTGTTTCGGGGCAAGGTACCAATGCTATTGAGGTAGATTTTGCTTCAACTTCGGCAACTATTGCTGTTGCAGCAAGCAATGATGTTTGCGGTTCATCGGCAACATCAACTGTTCAGGTGCTTGTTTCTACCGCTCCGCCAACACCAGGTTTAATTGCAGGCGATACTTCGCTTTGTGTTGGTGTGGCAGGAGTTGCTTTTGAAATTGATTCGGTAGCAGGAGCCGATAATTATGTGTGGACGGTTACAAATGGAACTCTTGTTTCGGGGCAATCAAGTAAACTTGTTTCGGTTGATTTTGCTTCGGCTGCTGTTGCTACAGTTTCGGTTGCTGCAAGTAACGCTTGCGGGCAAAGCGATTCGAGTGTGTTGCAAGTAGCTGTACACGCTTTACCTGTAGTTACATTTACATTACCTACCGATCAATATTGTTCTACCGGTGCTGCATTTAGTTTAACAGGTGGCAGCCCAACCGGTGGAGTTTATTCTGGTACGGCAGTTCTTGCTAACGACACTTTTGTTCCTGCAACTGCCGGTGTGGGTAAATATGAAATTACATACACCTACACCGATAACAATGGTTGCGAAGCAACAGCAACAGATAGCATTACTGTAAATGTATGTAGTGGTATTGAAGATGTAAGCGAACTGTTAGGCAAAGTGACTGTAAGCCCTAATCCATTTAGCTTGTTTACCATTGTAGAGTTTGAAAAAACTCCAGAAACAATAGTAAATGTAACGCTTGCAGATGCCGAAGGCAGAATTGTTCGCAACTTTGTTACTACCGATAAATCGTTTTTGGTTGAAAGAAATTCACTATCAACGGGAATGTACTACTTGATATTAAAATCAAACAATATAGTGTTTGAAAGAAAGCGTATTGTAGTTCAGTAAAAAAAGATAGATAGCAAAAGTATAAGGGCTGCTTTAAAATAAAGCAGCCCTTTTTTTTGCTTGGTGGTTATTATTTATCTAAAACCTTTCAAATCGTCTTTGGTTGCAGGCGAAACGCCAATGCGTTTACATACTTTTCCTGCTACATGGTTGGCAAGTTTGGTAATATCGTGCATAGGCATTTTAGATGCAAATGCCAAAGCAGCTACGGCAATAACTGTATCGCCAGCACCGCTTACATCGGCAGCGTTTATCAATTTTGTAGATAGCAAATCAGATTCGCCAGCTTCGTTATTGTAAAACGCACCGTATTGCGAAAGCGTAAGCAGTAGATTTCTAAACCGATTTTTGCGTCTCAACTCTTCCGATGCCTCAGAAAGCGAAGCGGTGAGTTTTGGGTTGATTTTCATACGCAATGCTCCGGATAGCTCTTTCATGTTTGGTTTAAACAGCGATACATTTTGATACTCGAAAAAGTTACGCTCTTTGGGATCTACACAAACTGGAATACCAAGCTTGGTAGCCAGTAAGAGTGTTTGTTTTATAACACGCTTAGTTAATACGCCTTTGTTGTAATCTTGTAAAAGAATGATGTTTATCTTTTCTTTCTTCAAAATGTCATTGAGTGTAGCTATCAATTCATCTTCCAATGCTCTCTCTAAATCGTCAGCAATTTCTTCATCATAGCGCATTACCTGTTTGTCTTCATCAAAAATGCGCGTTTTTACGGTTGTTATCCTTTTTTCATCTTGAATAACATAATTGCTTTTTATGCCTTTTTCTTTTAGCAGGCGAAACAATTCTTTGGCATAAATATCGTTGCCGGTAACAGTAAGCAGCACGGGCTTGCCGCCAAGACCTTTTACATTTAATGCAACGTTAGCGGCACCACCAGCGCGCATTTCGCGGGTATCTACTTCTACTACAGGTACTGGAGCTTCGGGCGATATACGGTTGATTTCACCAAATAAATAATTGTCAATCATCACATCGCCAATGATGAGTACTTGTGTTTGAGAAAAGTTTGGAAGTTTCAACTTCTGATGTTGTTGTTTTATTTTTTGAACTCAATAAAATGAAAATACATCAACTTAGTTTGGCAAGTGCAGCTTTTACTCTGTTGCAGGTGTCAATCAGTTTTTCTTCGCTGGTGGCATACGATAGTCTAATACAGTTTTTATCGCCAAAGGCTTCGCCACTTACCATTGCCACGTTTGCTTCTTTCAGCAAAAACATCGAAATGTCTTCGGGGGTATGCAGTGTTTCGCCTTCGTAGCTTTTGCCAAAAAAACCACTTACATCAGGGAAAAAGTAAAATGCGCCATCGGGTAAATTTAATTTTAAGCCATCAACGTTTTTCAATAGCTCGAATACTAAGTCTCTACGTTTTCTAAACTCTTTTACCATGTTGTAAGTAGGAGTGTGGTCGGCACTGGCGGCTACTTCGCCCGCCTTTTGCGCAATAGAGCAAGTGGCCGAGGTAAACTGACCTTGCATTTTGTCGCATGCTTTTGCAATCCAAAGCGGTGCCGCAATGTAGCCAAGTCTCCAGCCGGTCATGGCATATCCTTTACTAAATCCATTCACAACAATTACGCGGTCTTTTAGCGAAGCTATGCTGGCAATGCTGGCATGAGCTTTCCCTGTGTAGTTGATAAACTCATAAATCTCATCAGACAGTACAAAAACCTGTGGATGATTTTCTAAAACCTTTGCTAAGGCTTCTAACTCTTCGGTAGCATACACTGTGCCAGTGGGGTTGCAAGGCGATGAGAAGATAATCATTTTAGTGCGCGGTGTGATGGCCCCCTCTAACTGCTCGGGTGTAATTTTAAAGTTGGTTTCGATAGTTGTAGGCATTTCTACCGAAACACCTTCAGCAAGTTGTGCAATGGCCGAATAGCTTACCCAATATGGTGCCGGCAACAATACTTCATCGCCAGAATTTATTAAACATAGCACCACATTGGCAATAGATTGTTTGGCTCCGGTAGAAACAACAATTTGTTCTGCTGTGTAATCTAAATTGTTGTCGCGTTTTAGTTTGCCGGCAATAGCCTTACGCAATTCTACATAGCCCGAAACGGGTGTGTAATGTGTATAGCCTTCGTCAATTGCTTTTTTTGCTGCATCTTTTATATGCTGCGGTGTCTCAAAGTCTGGCTCGCCAATGCTCAAGTCTATTATATCGCGCCCTTGCGCTTTTAGCTCGCGGCTAAGTTTTGCCATTTTAATAGTTGCCGATTCTTGCAAGTTTTCGATACGTTCTGAAAGCAGTTGCATGGTTGTTTCCATATCTTTTTATGTTATCTGTTCTTGGTTTTTTTGAAAAGCCGTGCGAAAATAGTTGAATAAGCAACATAATGCACAATCGGCCGAAAACTTATTTGATGCCCCTTTCTACAGAATCGCTTATAAGCCGATTGCAAAAGTTTTCAGCCCTTTAACTCATAGAAATTCAAGCAAACTGATTTTCAAAAAAGTCAAACTGAAGTTTGGCTTTTTGTGATAGGATATTGGGTTATTGGTGTTGGATATTGTGTTTGTTGAAAACTACTTAGGTTTTTCAGTTTTTTCTCAACAATTGTTCAAAACGTATTTTGACATTTTGAAGCCGAAGTTTGGTTATTTGCAAAATAGCAAAAGCAACATCGAGATGATAAATATTAACCTCAATCGAATTTTTAAAGCACGTGGAATAGAGCAACCATACCGCTTTTTGGTGCAAAACGGTTTTGTATCTTTTACTGCACATAAGTACAAGAATGGCAAGGTGGAACAAATGCGACTTGACCACATAGAGCGGCTGTGTATTCTACAACGATGTTTTTGAATGGGTTCCAAACGACCTTTTGGATGATAGGCCGGATCATCCTTTGCAGCAAATTCGTAGGAGAGATAAAAAGCTACAGATTAGCCAATTGCTGAGCAAAATGCCGTTGCATAAATTAGAGGAAGTAGAAAGAATGTTGCAATCGGTGTGATTCTATTGTGTAGAGGATAATACCTATCCAGTGTTGTATTTTCGTCTGCTTTTTAGTTGGCAAAATGTAAATACGGCAATTGAAAATTGAAACCAAAATGCACAATCCGATTGCAGTGCGTTTACTCTCCAATCAATTTATTGTTCAGGCGCAGCAATTCGGTTTCGGCTTGCTTTAACTCGTATCGGGCATTTACCAAGCGCAGCAGGGCATCTTCGTAGCTTTTTTGTGCTTCGCGAAACTCAATAGAAGTGCTTTGAGAAAGTTTGAAACGTTCGGTAGCAATGGTTACGTTTTCTTTT
>CAZYXR010000061.1:0-8412 GCA_964650845.1 uncultured Chitinophagaceae bacterium | reverse complement strand
CCTATGTTTTCATCTTCCAGCGCCAATGCAAGTTTTGCAGTTTCGTAGGTGCGTACTGATTTTTTTGCCGATGCTGCCACTTGCAATTTTACTTGCTCGTAAAGTGTATTGGCTGTTTGCACTTGCAAGTCGGCCACTTTTACTTGTCGGTTGATATTAAAACCATTGAATATGGGCATACTAAGTGTTACCCCTAATCCTAATCCGTTGTTTTGGTTAAACAGCGAAAACCCTGCATCGCTTTGCGCATAAGAGTAACTGTACGAAGCATTGCCGACAATGACCGGGCTGCGCAGGGCTTGTGTTTCGCGCTTTTGTTGCTGCGCAATTTTTACACTTGCCATGGCTGCTTGTATGGTATAGTTAGAGTTGCTTTGTTGCAACGATTGCGCAGAAAGTTTGTCGTTAAAAGCTACTTCGTTGCTTACCTCGAATGGGGTTTCTTCGTTGCGCGAAAGCAGTACATTCAAATCTTGTTTTGCATTGTCTAATTGCACTTGTTGCTTTAGTAGTTCTGCTTTGCGGGCATTGGCATCTATGCGTGCTTGCAGTGCATCGGTTTTGCCGCTTACACCCAAATCTACTTTTGTGTTGGCAATTTTTAGTCGTTCTTCTGCCAAGGCAATTGCCTCTTTGTATGCGTTTACGGCTTGCTGCTGTCGCACAATTTCAAAATACGTAGTAATAACTTGCGCTACGGTGTTTTGTACTTTGTCTTTTAACTGAACTACTGCAAATGACTCTTGCAAACTCAATCTTTTCTTGGCAAAAAACATGCGCAACCCATCAAAAAGAGTCCAGTTTAAATTTGCCGAAGCATTTAGGTTGGTTGAATTTACATTATTGCGGGCAATTTCGGTGTTGTTGGTAAAGCGCTGATTGATGTCGTTTAAACCGTAATTTGCGCCAGCATTTATGCCTAAGTTTGGCAACATTCCAGCGTTGCCAACAGTATTATTTTTGTGGGCAATAGCCGAATCGTTTTTAGCAATTACAATATCGTAATTGTTTTGCAGTGCAATGGTAATAGCTGAATCAACACTTAGCAGCGATTGAGCATTTGCCGAAAATGAAAACAAAAGAACTGCACCTAACCATGAAGCCCGCAATTTTAATTTTGAGTTTTTTGAAAAAAAATGCGTGTGAAACAAAGCTGTTTCATCATTATTTGTTCTTGCATTTTCCATGCGGCTACTCATTGTTATTTATCGTTTGTTGAATTTTTTTAGCGAGATGTTGTGTGAAATTATGGCGTGATACTTACTGTTGTTGGCTTTCTTTTTCTGCTTAAATAAGAATACATAGCAGGAATAACAAACAAAGTAAGCACCAGCGAAAACATAATGCCGCCAATAATTACAATACCTAATGGTATGCGGCTTTGTGCACCTGCGCCTAATGCAAAAGCAATGGGTACTGCGCCTAATGCTGTTGCAATACTGGTCATAAGTATTGGGCGCAAACGCATAGCCGATGCTTCAATAACAGCGTCAATTTTTGCTAATCCTTCATCGCGTTTGTGATTGGCAAATTCCACAATCAATATACCATTTTTGGTTACCAGCCCAATTAACATGATAATACCTATTTGTGAGAAAATGTTCAATGTTTGGTTGAACATCCAAAGGCTGAAAAGCGCACCCGCCAATGCCAGTGGAACTGTAAGCATTATTACCATAGGGTCAATAAAACTTTCAAACTGTGCAGCCAAAATAAGGTACACCAAAATCAATGCGAGCAAAAATGCAAACATGGTGTTGGATGAACTTTCGGAAAAGTCGCGCGAAGAACCGGTAAGTGCGGTGCTGAAAGTTTCGTCAAGCACAAGTTTAGAAATACGATCCATTTCGGCTATTCCATCGCCAATGGTTTTGCCGGGCGCAAGGCTTGCCGAAACAGTAGCCGATTTAAAACGATTGTAGTGATAAAGTTGTGGCGGGCTGCTCACTTCTTTCATGGTTACAAAATTATCGAGTTGCAGCATTTCGCCACGATTATTGCCTACATACAGCGATTTTAAATCAACGGGTTCATCGCGGTTATCGCGGCTTACTTGCCCAATTACCTGATACTGTCTTCCATTCATTGTAAAATAGCCCAATCTTCTACCACTAAAAGCAAGTTGAAGGGTGTTGGAAATATCCATTACACTCACGCCCATATCGGTGGCTTTAATGCGGTCAATTTCTATCTGCAATTCCGGTTTGTTAAATTTTAGATTTAAGTCTGTTGCTAAAAACACAGGGCTTTTTTGGGCTTCTTCCATGAATTTAGGCAATGCTGTTTTTATCTTTTCAAAATCCATGTTTTGAACCACATATTGCACCGGCAAACCAAAGCGGGCCGAGCCTCCAGTAGAAATTGTTTGCTCTTGAATGGCAAAAACTCTTCCATCGTTGAATTGGCGAATTCCTTTATTTACCTTATCTACCACTTCTTGTTGTGTAAACTCGCGCTGGCCAGGTTCTACCAATGATACCCTTGCAAAACCCGAGTTGGCACTGCCGCTACCCGAAAAGCCGGGTGCAGTAACCGTAAGAATTTGTCGCTTGCCGGGTACCGAATCTACCAAGTAATAGGCTATGCGATTCATGAATTTTTCCATGTAATCGTATGAAGTGCCTTCGGGTGCCGTAATGCTTAATCTGAATTGGCTGCGGTCTTCTAACGGGGCTAACTCGCTTTGTAATAACTTGCCAAAAAGCCCTATTACAAACATGCAGGCAACTAATATCAAAAGCGCGGTCCATCTGCGTTGCATAAAGGTTGTAAGTAGGCTTTTGTAGCCATTGTCCATGGCTTCAAAAAACGGTTCCGATTTTGTGTAGAACCAAGATTTTTTTTGGTCTTTGCGTGTAAGCAATACATTGAGAACGGGTGTGAGCGAAAGCGATACAAACGCTGATATAATAACCGCTCCGGCAACTACAATACCGAATTCGCGGAACAAACTGCCAACAAAACCTTGCAAGAAAATGATGGGTAGAAACACCACTGCCAAAGTGATGGATGTGGCTATTACCGCAAAGAAAATTTCTTCGGAACCTTCGCGAGCTGCTTTTTCTTTACTAAAGCCAAGTTCCAGTTTTTTGAAAATGTTTTCTGTTACTACTATTCCGTCATCAACTACCAAGCCCGTTGCCAAAACAATTGCCAATAATGTAAGTACGTTGATGGTGAAGCCACACAAATACATAATGAAAAATGCGCCCAACAACGAAACGGGAATATCAATAATGGGGCGTAGTGCAATTAGCCAATCGCGGAAAAAAAGGTAGATGATAATTACTACCAAAAGAAAGGCAATCAATAAAGTTTCTTGCACTTCAAAAATTGATGCTTTAATAAAGCGGGTACTGTCAAATACAATATCAACTTTATAATCGCTCGGAATATCTTTTTGAATCTGCTCGTAGCGTTTGTAAAACTCTTCGGCAATAGAAACGTAGTTGGACCCCGGTTGTGGCACAAGCGCTAATGCAACCATGGGCACGCCATCCAGTTTCAAAATAGTTTCTTCGTTTTCGGGTCCCAAAACGGCCTGCCCCACATCGCGCAGCCTTACAATTTGGTTCTCTGCTTGCCTTACTATTAAATCGTTGAATTCATCTTCGGTAGTTAATCTGCCAAAAGTTTTTACAGTTAGCTCTGTTGAATTTCCTGAAATTTTTCCACCCGGCAACTCTACGTTTTCTCTGTTGAGGGCATTGTTTATTTCTTGGAAAGTGATGTTGTATGATGCCATTTTCATGGGGTCGAGCCACAGCCTCATGGCATATTTTTTTTCGCCCCAAATTTGCACCTGGCTAACACCGGGTATAGTTTGCAATCTTTCGAGTAGAATATTAGAAGCGTAATCGCACACATCTAATTGCGAGCGTTTATCGCTTTGCACTGTCATCGAAATAATAGCATCGCTATTGGCATCGGCTTTAGAAACTACCGGTGGTGCATCAATATCTTGCGGCAATTGGCGCACAGCCTGGCTTACCTTATCGCGCACATCGTTGGCGGCTTCCTCTAAGTTTTCGCTTAGGTTGAATTCAACAGTAATAACACTTGAACCTTGGTTGCTTGCCGATGAAATACTGCGGATACCTGCAATTCCGTTGATGGCTTTTTCGAGAGGTTCGGTAATTTGCGATTCAATAATGTCGGCATTGGCGCCAGTGTAATTGGTGCGAACAGTAATTACAGGTGGATCGACAGAGGGATATTCGCGCACTCCCAAAAAGTAAAAACCAATGATGCCGAACAGTACAATAACGATATTCATCACTATTGCCATAACCGGTCTTCGTAAACTCAGAGATGGTAAACTCATTTAATAACTTCGGCTATTTGCTACACACCGATTATGCTTTTAGAATTTTACTGATTGAAAATGAGCGTGTGCGAGCGGGAAAAATTGGTGGTTTTACATTTGCTTTTTTTATTGAAACATCATAAAGCAAGCCTTTGTATTGCCTATTTTGGCGATAACAATGAAGGTGATTTTACCGGAAGCGACTTGTCTTGCTCTGCGGTAATTACATTGCCTTTAATGGTTATTACTTTTGTGGCTTCGCCAGCATTAGAAGTAATAGTGATTGCTTTGCTGAATGGGCCCGGGCGACCTTGTGTGTTGTATGTAGCTGCAATAGAGCCATCTTTTCCGGGTAGCACCGGCTCTTTGGTCCAGCTTGGTGTGGTACATCCGCAACTTGCTTTTACATTAGAAAGTATCAAAGGCTCTTTGCCTACATTTTTGAATTTGAATTCGTGCGTAGCTTGTGGGCCTTCTGCTATTTCGCCAAAATCGAACAATTCATTTTCGAATTTGAATTGTGGTGCGTTCGGATTTGGTTTTGCTTCTGTAGTTTTTTCTTGTGCAAAACCGATGCTTGCAATAGCACCAAAACAAATTGAGAGGATAATACTTTTCATATCGTTTTTAAATTTTCATCAAATATAGTATTGTGTTTGCTGCATCGTCAAGAATGTGCTAATGGCTTAACATCATTTTTGCAAATCGTTTTGTGAAATTGTATGGGCAATTTACATTGCGGCCTCTCTTTTTAGTTTATCCGATTGTTCTTTTCCTAAATACTTTTCTATTACAGAATGCCCAATGTATATCAAAGGAGTTAGTAGAATTGCCATTACGAATTTATAGATATAGTTTACAGTGCACACTGCCAATACCAATTGAATAGACCATTGGTTGGGTGAGCCGATTTTTGAAATGTAAAAGGCATAAAAAAGCACTACAAACGAGTCGATCAATTGCGATACCAAGGTGGAGCCTGTGGCGCGCAGCCAAACGTGTTTTTCGCCTGTAAGTTGTTTTACTTTATGAAACACCGTTACGTCAATAATTTGAGAAATTATAAAAGCTAAAAGCGAACCAATGATGATGGCGTTTCCTTGACCAAAAATTGCATCATAAGCATTTTCATAATTCAGTTGGTTGCCAAATTGCGAGCTAAAAACCCACCAACTTGCCGGTGTGGTGTGCATGGCTCCGTTTATCATTATGTATGAATAGGCAATCATAGCAGCCGCCAAAAACGATAAGAATCGCACGCCTTTTTTGCCAAAATATTCATTGATAATATCTGTCATTACAAATACAAATGGCCACAGTAATACACCGCATGTCAAGTTGAATCCTGTAATTTTTTCGCCAAAAAAATTGAATACCATTGGTGTTAATCCGAAAGTATCGTCCAATGAAAAAATTTTGACACCAATGAACTCGGCAACTATTGCATTGGTAAGAAAAAATGCACTAAGAATGATAAACAGGCGGGTGGACTTTGATTCAAGTAACTGCATGAAACAATTTGAATTGTTTATTGAAGATAGAAAGTTAAAAAGAATGCGGCAATCAAACCTATGCTACCAAGCAAGTACTGTGTAATAGGAATATATGCAGTTGGCGCAATTTGTTGTTTATAGTACAAAGCGCATACTAAAAACACTTTATCGAAAATAAAGGCAAGTAATGTGCCATAGGCAATGCCAATAAGACCGAAATGTTGCATTAGTAAAACACTGGTAACTAAGTTGATTGTAATTTCGAGCAATGCAGAAATGAGCGTGAAATTGTTCATGCGCAATGCGGTGAGTATGGCCTGCGGAAACAATAAACGAGGTATTACCAACAATAGCAATACATTGAAAATAGCAGCGCTGGGCAAAAAAGATTGATTGTAAAAATTCACAAAAAGCCATTTGCTATTCAACATCAACACAATAGAAAATGGAAAGATCATCATAGCAAGTTGTGCCGTTTTTCTTTTCAACGCTGCAATGCCGCTATTGATGTTCAAGGCAATGGGAGCAATCATGGCGGTGCTTAACGAATTGGCAAGTATAAGCGCAAAGGGCAGTTCGCGTGCTCCGTAGCGGTATATTGCAAAAGCATTTTCGTCAAAAAAGTGTTTCACCAAGAAGCCATCAATATATTCTGCGCAGCCACTTGCAAAAATTCCTGCTGTAATTGGCAACGAAACTTTTATTAAAGCTGCTACATAGCTTTTATTAAAAGTGAATACTGCTGTTTTCTTTAATAAATGTATCAGCCAAAAAAGTTTTGCAATTGCCAACAAAGCTAAACCCGATATTGCCCATAAAATTTCGTTGGTAAGTAAAAATGGAATGATGGTAAACGCTATTTGCAGCAACGATGTAGCAATAGCGTATGTTATCAACTGCTTTTGTTTTGCTTTGATAAAATAGATGTACTCGTTTAGAAACGAAACGGTGTTAAAGAGCAAATAACCTGCTGCCATCGAGGTTAAGATTCCATTGCCATTATTGAAAAACTGAAACACCACCAGCAGTTGCACGGCAATTACACTTTGCCATAATATCATCAGTGCAGTGTTTGAAAACACTTCGCCTTCCTGATAATCTTTCTTTATCGAAAGCATGGCATTTATTGTGCCCGCAATCCAGAAGAAGCTAAACATACCCGTTAGCCACAAAAAAGTTTCGTAGGTGGCAATGGCATTGGTAGATGCGCCAAGCTTTACTAATACAATGGAAATAAAAGCTGTTGTTCCAAACCGTATAAGTTGAAACAATTGTAGCGAAGTGATGTTGGAAATACTGTTGTTGAAAATCTGCATTAACACAGCCAAGGTTACAAAACTTTCAGTTTTGTAACGTTTTTTTCAAACAACGACTCTTTTGCAAGCTAATCACGGTTTTTGGGCGCGCTAAATATTTTTATCTGCTCAAAATCAGCCTGTTGCCACATTGTGTTAAAATTAAATTTTGCCCTTAGAAATAGTTTTTTATCATTGCTGCATTAGTTCATAATAAAAAAATCCGTGCTATGGCGCGCAAGCAATTTACATTAGAATATATTATTCGTTCATCACCGGCAATTTTGTTCGAGTTTGTAACCGACCCATCATGTTTGGCACAGTGGTTTGCCGATTATTGTGATGCCTCTGAAGATGATTACATTTTTGGCTGGAACGGTCAATACGAAAAAGCTGAAATAGTAGAAATGGAAGATGATGAATTTGTGAAGTATCGTTGGTTAAAAGCTGATGCGGCTGAATTTTTCTCTTTTAGAGTGTATAAAAGCGAAATCAGTAACGAAACTGTTTTAGAAGTAACTGATTTTGGCGAACCCAAAGAACTTAAAGACAATACCTTTCTTTGGGATAACCAAATAGACGATTTGAAACACGCTTTAGGAGCAGCTTAATTCGGCTTTTGTTGTAATGGAAGCTGTACTTCAACATTTTCCCGATTTAACGCCACATCAAGTAAAGCAGTACGAAATGTTGCTGCCGCTTTATGCTGATTGGAACTCTAAAATCAATGTGATTTCGCGTAAAGATATTGATAACTTTTATGAGCATCATGTGCTGCATTCGTTGGCAATAGCTAAGTATTTGCGTTTTAAAGATGCCACCAAAGTGATGGATTTAGGAACGGGGGGCGGTTTTCCGGGTATTCCATTAGCAATTTTTTATCCCAATTGCCGTTTTCATTTAGTTGATTCAATTGGAAAAAAGTTGAATGTTGTGAAAGCTGTTGCCGAGGCAATTGGTTTAGAAAATGTGTTTACTTTTCATTCTCGTGCCGAAGAAATGAAGTATCAGTACGATTTTGTAGTTAGCCGCGCAGTAGCACCAGTTGCCGATTTATTAAAGTGGACTAAAGGAAAATACTTGCCCAAAAGCCAAAATGTTATTCCCAACGGATTGATTTGTTTGAAAGGCGGCAATCTTTTGGAAGAACTAAATGGCATTAGAACTTTGGCGAACATCCCACTTGCAAAATGGTATGCAAATCCGTTTTTTCAAGAAAAAGTATTGATACATGTAAAAAGCTCGTTTTAAAATATAGCTCAAGAAAGGGCGAATTTCATTACCGCAACTTATTGATATGAATTGCAAAAAACTATAG
>CAZYXR010000060.1:14976-18432 GCA_964650845.1 uncultured Chitinophagaceae bacterium | reverse complement strand
AGTAACACCCACATTAAGAAATGAAGAGTAAGAAATATTCATAAATGGGTTTTACAAGCAGTTAGTAAATCCTTAATCTTGCAAACTTTTATAATATAAAAAAACAGAAGCAATGTCAGAAACCACGAATTTCTTTAGTAAAGAAGATTTGAGTTTTTTAGAAAACTATTTGAATACTTATTCGCCTACCGGCTTTGAGGTAGAGGGGCAAAAAGTTTGGTTAGATTATTTAAAGCCCGCCATAGATGAATATCATGTAGATAATTATGGAACGGTGTATGGAGTTGTAAACCCAAAAGCAGATTTTAAAGTAGTGATTGAAGCCCATGCCGATGAAATTTCGTGGTTTGTGGCAAACATTACTTCCGATGGTTTGTTGTATGTGCGCAGAAATGGAGGCAGCGACCACCACATTGCGCCATCTATGCGCGTGTGGATTCATACCGAAAAAGGTAAAGTGCCCGGTGTGTTTGGCTGGCCGGCCATTCACCTGCGCAAAGCTGCAAACGGTGGCGAAACTCCACCAAAAGTTGAAAATATTTTTGTGGATTGCGGTTGCACTTCTGCCGATGAGGTAAAAGAATTGGGTATTCATCCGGGTTCGGTTATTACTTTTCAAGATGGGTTTTTTACACTAAACAATCGCTATTTTGGTGGTCGCGCTTTAGACAACCGCATGGGCGGATTTATGATTGCAAAAGCCGCAAGAGTATTGAAAGAAAGAGGTAAAGAATTGCCTTTTGGTTTATACATAGTTAATAGTGTGCAAGAAGAAGTTGGTTTGCACGGTGCTGCCATGATTGCGCATACCATTCATCCTAACTGCGCTATCATAACCGATGTTGCGCACGATACATCTACGCCTATGATTGATAAAAATGTAGATGGCGATTATAAATGTGGCAAGGGACCAATACTAACTATTGCACCTGCTGTACACAATAAACTGCTAAAACATTTGCGCGATACGGCAACCAAAAACAATATAGATTACCAGTTGGATGCAGCTTCGCGTTCATCGGGCACCGATACCGATGCTTGGGCATATACCAAAGGCGGCATTCCATCGGCTTTAATTTCATTGCCTTTGCGCTACATGCACACCACAGTAGAAATGGTATCGCAAAAAGATGTAGAGCAAGTTATTAAACTTATGGTGGAGTCTGTTTCGGATATGACACCCGATTTTAATTTTAAGTATTTCTAATAGCCAACAAATACACTTAGTGTTTGTTTGAAATGCCACGGGTGATACTCGTGGCATTTTTTTTGGCAACGGCCAAGCCTATCGCTAATGGTTATTTTTAAACACCCAATATTTCTGCATAGTAAAATTGAAAGCCAAAGAAACTACGGCATCTACACACAGGCGACTGATTCGGTAATCTAATTTTAGATATTCGGTAATGATGAATGTGCCTAAACTTTTTAACGCAATACTGCCAAGCACCACCACTACAAAGCGTTTTAGCTGCGTGCGTTTTTTTTCGTCCACACTATTAAATGCCCAATACCTGTTCAACGAAAAATTTACCACAGCACCCAATATGCCGCTTATAGCAATAGAATAGGTGTAAAAAATACCGGCATACTCGGTAAGCAGTATCATAATAAGATAATCTGCAATGCCACCAATAAATGCCGATAGCTGAGCTTTAAAAAAAATACGAAACCAGTTTTTCATTGCTGAAACTGCATAGAAATATGCACCTGCGTTTTACTGTTTTTTCTGTGCGTTTTCTTCGCGGTCGCGTGCATTGCCCAATTGCAACACATTATAAAATTCAACACAGTTTAGCCCATACACAAAAAGGTTTATTACCACTGCAAAAACAGTAAGTGTTTGCGGGTAAAAGATGGCTCCCAGTAATACCAAGCATATTCCTATGCGCAATTCGGTAGGGCCAAACAATCCTGAATCTATGGCATATTTGCCGGTAACTTTATACTTCAAAAGAGCGAGCAACATTGTCCAGGCGTAGGCGGTAACAAAAGTAAATGCGAGTATTTTATACGACTCTTCTCAATAGAAATAAAAGCCCAATCCTATAAAGATGGTTGAAATCCAATCCATGCTCATATCTAACGAAAAGCCATACCATTTGCGCGGAATATTTCGGTAATAAGCTATGCGCCCATCCAATGAATCGCCAAACCACTGCACCGCAAAACCAAAAATAGAAAGTGCGAGATAGTTATTATCGGACTTGGCAAAAAAGAACCCGGCAAACACAATAATGCTGCCGATTAACCCTATAAACGTGAGCAGGTTTGACGACACCCACGAAGGCATCCATCGGCACAAAAAGGCTATTACAGCTTGTTCGGGGGCGCGAAACAGATTGGTGCGTTTTCTATCGGGCGAAATATTTTTTGTGGTAGCAGCTGCTGTTGTTTCCATACTAAAGCCAATTGGTGTTTTTGTTACAGTCGTAGCAATTGGCGCGAAAAAAAATTGCTACCAAAGCCAAAACGAATGTAAGGTAATTGTTTTGCGATGTTGTAAATCTAAATAATTGATTCTTCTATCTTCGCCCCATGTTGCAAAAACAAGTTCAAATTTTAGACGATACAGCCATTAAGCAAAAAGTTACGCGCATGGCTTATGAAATAGTAGAAGATTGCTATGACGATAAAGAAATTTTTGTTGTTGGAATTGAGCCAAACGGCTATGAATTTGCCAAATTATTGAAAACTGCAATCGAAAAAATTGAAGGTCAAAAAGTAAACTTGTTTTCATTGAATATTGATAAGCAGCAACCCGATGTGCAAGCAATAAAAACGGATATTGAAAAAGACGCATTACTGAATGGTAAAACCATAATATTGGTAGATGATGTGGGCAACACAGGTCGCACAATGTTTTATTCGCTACACGCCTTTATGCACCTTGCACCAAAGAAAATTAAAACAGCAGTGTTGGTAGAAAGGCAACACAATCATTTTCCTGTAACATCCGATTATGTTGGCTTTTCGCTTTCCACCACCATGAAGGAACACATACGTGTAGAGTTTGCCAAAGGAAAAGGAAGGGCATACTTAGAGTAGAAAATACTTTCCTTCTTATCTTGCCTCCCGTGCCATCAACCGTTACTTATTGCGATGTAATTTTGCCATTGGCTTTGCCTCGCCCGTTTACTTATGCCGTGCCGGTAGAATTGGTGGAGTTTATACAAGTGGGGCACCGAGTTATTGTGCCATTTAAAACCAATAAATTTTATACCGGTATTGTAGCGGCTGTTCATAGCAATCCACCAGCTTTTGAAACCCGATTGATAGAAACTCTTGCCGATGAATTGCCCGTAGTTACACAAAAGCAACTCGCATTTTGGAACTGGATGAGCGCGTACTACATGTGCAATATTGGTGAAGTAATGAATGCCGCATTGCCCAGCGGTTTGAAGCTGAACAGCGAAACAAAAATTTTCTTCAACGAATATTACGATGGCGATTTTG
>CAZYXR010000060.1:11501-14966 GCA_964650845.1 uncultured Chitinophagaceae bacterium | reverse complement strand
AACAGGAATTTGCCATTGTTCAGGCCTTGAAACACCGTGCCGAATTGTCGGTGCCGGATGTGCAAGAATTGTTGCAACGCAGAAATGTTCACCTTTCGTTGCGCACACTTTTCAATTTGGGTATTGCTATTTCGAAAGAGGAAATGGCCTATAAGTACAAGCCCCGATACGAAGTATTTGTGCGGCAGCACGAGCAGTTTCGCAACGATAAAAATTTAGAAAAACTATATGAAGAATTGCAGCGTGCGCCCAAGCAAGTAGAGTTGCTTTTGGCATACAATCAATTGGCAAAAAAAACAGCATTCGTAAAAAAACAAGAGCTGTTGCAGCTAAGTGGTTGCGATGCCTCGGTATTAAAACGCTTGACCGAAAAAAGCGTTTTTGTTGAACTGAAATCTGAAGTGTCGCGCTTAGGAATTTTTCAATCGGATAGTGTTGAAGTAGCTACATTAAATGCAATGCAGCAGCAAGCAGTAAGTGAAATTTATCGGGCATTTAAAGAAAAGCAAACTGTGTTGCTGAAAGGTGTAACGGGCAGCGGCAAAACGGTTGTTTACACCGAGCTGATGAAAGAAGTTGTGGCAGCCGGAAAACAAGTATTGTTTTTGCTTCCCGAAATAGCACTTACTGCACAACTCATTAATAGGCTACGAAAATTTTTTGGCAATCAAATTGGTATCTATCATTCAAAATTCAATTTGCACGAGCGTGTAGAAATTTGGCATAAAGTATTGGGTGGCGAATATAAAATTGTGTTGGGGGCGCGGTCGGCAATGTTTTTGCCGTTTGAAAACCTTGGGTTGATTGTAGTAGATGAGGAGCACGACTCTTCATACAAACAGCAAGACCCAGCACCTCGCTATCAAGCACGCGATGCAGCATTGATGTTGGCACAACAGTCGGGAGCAAAAGTAATTTTGGGTAGCGCAACGCCATCGGTAGAAAGCATGTTTAATGCCGAAAAAGGCAAGTATGCACTGGTAGAAATGAATGAAAGGTTTGGCAATGCTTCATTACCCGAAATTCAAGTGGTGAATATGAAAATGGCGAAAATGAAAAAAGAGCTGCATGGCAATTTTTCTAAAGAACTTACCGAGGCTATTACCGCGCAATTGAACGAAAAAAAGCAAATCATTTTGTTTTTAAACAGGCGCGGCTATGCCGAAGTGCAGCAATGTAGCACTTGCGATTTTGTGTATCGCTGCAAAAATTGCGATGTAAGTTTAACCTATCATAAATTTCAGCATAAACTGATTTGCCACTATTGCGGCTTCAACATGAAACCCGATGTAAAGTGCAAAAGTTGTGGAAGCCCCACCCTTGAAATTGGCGGCAAAGGAACCGAGCAAATTGAAGAAGAAATTGCAGCCTTGTTTCCGGCTGCCCGCATAGCCCGGTTAGATTTAGATACCATGCGCACCAAACACGGCTTTGCAAATGTTATTGCCTCGTTTGAAAATAGAGAAATTGACATTTTGGTGGGTACGCAAATGGTAAGCAAAGGCTTGGATTTTGATAATGTGGGTTTGGTAGGAATTTTAGATGCCGACCGATTGATTTACCATCCTGGTTATCGTAGTGCCGAGCGAGCCTATCAGTTGATGACACAAGTGAGTGGCCGAGCCGGGCGCAAAGACAATGATGGAAAGGTAATTCTACAAACTTCTAACCCTGCGCACCCTGTGGTGTTGTGGGTTTTGCAGCATAACTATCGTGCTTTGTTCGAGGCAGAAATATTATCGAGGCAGCAATTTTCTTATCCGCCATTTACAAAGTTGCTGGAGTTTACTTTGCGTTGTAAAGACCTGAAACCTTTAGAGCAAGCCTCGCTTTGGCTCGTTAATAATTTTAGAAAGAAAGTAAATGCCAATGTGTTGGGGCCGGCAATTCCATTTGTAAGCAAAATCAACAGTTATTACTTGCGCGAAATTTTGGTAAAACCAACGCACGAAACCCATTCCATTCCTCAAATGAAAATTGACTTACTTCAGGTTATTGACGAGATGAAGCTGATAAAAGAATTTAAGAGTGTGGTGGCGAGCATTGATGTGGATGTGTAGGATAAATCTGCTGCAACTATTTTATGAGGAACGAAGACGTTGAAGGGGTGTAAAACATACGGTTGGTGGCAATTTTGCTAATCCTCTGGTTTCTACAAAATTGGAAAATGAAACTTGAATGATTCTGACTGAGCAATGTGTATTATTACCAATTTTTGGTAACTTTGGGCAAAGATTTAAAGCATGAAAAATACATCAATATCACTTGGAAACTATTTTGACCAGTTCGTAAGCAGCCAAGTATCAGCAGGACGCTATAAAAATGTTAGTGAAGTTATTCGGGCGGGACTGCGACTTTTGGAAGATGAAGAAAGTAAAGTAATCGCTTTAAGAGCCGCAATTCAGAAAGGATTAGATAGTCCAAGAGTGGAAAATTTTGACTTCAAAGAAAATTTGAAAAAACTAAAAGCGGAAAAAAGGAAAAATGGCTAAAGTTATTTTACGACAAGCAGCCATTGACGACTTGAATGATATTTGGATATATACTTTTGAAGAGTGGTCGGAAAAACAAGCGGACAAATATTATGCGACTTTGGAGTTTGCCTGTATGCAAATTGGAAAGAACCCTGAACTTGGAAAAGAATATGATGGAATAAACCACAACTTACTCGGTTTGAGAACAGGAAAGCACATAATCTTCTACCAAGTTATTTCAAAAAATGAAATTGAAGTTATCAGAATACTGCACGAGCAAATGGACTTGAAAAACAGACTGAATGAATAAAACTGCCACCAACAGGGTATTTGCAATAGTGCGGCTTGATGTTAAATACTCAACTTCTGTAATTCTGTTTAGCTTTAGTGCAAAACTCGGCTGACGGAATGCTATTTCTACACCATCACAAATACTTAAAACGTTATGGAATCCTTACAAATCGGAGAAAAAATGGTTGTCCTAAAGATTTGGCGATTGCGCAGTTAAATAAATAACAACTGCTTGAAAAGTGCTTTGTTTTCTCATTGTACTGCGCCTCGTTATTTTTCATTTACCTAAGCGAGCATTGATGTGGATGTGTAGGATAAATCTGTTGCAACGATTTTATTATTTCCTTCATCCTCAACAAATAATCTTTTAGCTTTATAGTACAAGATGGGTAAGAAGACTAAATTGCTTGTAGGGTTTTGTTGCGTACTATCGTTTTTTGTTGCGAAAAATATGGTAGGGCAGTTTGCTGTGTTGCCAAACAGCAACGCTGTGCAGTTGGCACAGCGATTAACGGGCAAAGGGGTTTCTCTTTCAAATATTTCGCTCGCCTGCGATGCTTCTGCCTCGGGAACTTTTAACGGTGGCTTGCCTACAATAGGCATGAATACAGGCGTAGTGCTTGCAACGGGCAATGTTTCAAATTTAACCCAAGCAGCAGGTGGCTACATGGGCGATTTTTTATTTGCACCATCGGATCCC
>CAZYXR010000060.1:8752-11465 GCA_964650845.1 uncultured Chitinophagaceae bacterium | reverse complement strand
TGATGCTTGTGTTTTAGAGTTTGACATCCGCCCGTTGGGCGATACCATTGAATTTAATTTTGTGTTTGCTTCAGAGGAGTATCCCGAATATGTATGCAGCAATTTCAATGATGTATTTGCATTCTTTTTAACGGGTAATAAACCGGGTGGCGGCACTTACAACAAAAGCAATATTGCATTGATTCCGGGAACCAATCTTGCAGTGGCAATCAATTCGGTGAACCCGGGTGTTGCCGGCTCATCGGCATCGGGCGGCAACTGCAACAGGCCTGGCGAGTCGCGCAACTATTCATCATTTTACCAAACAAACAACGCAGGCAATTTTGTAATGGACGGAATGACCATTCCTATTCTTGCAAAGGCAGCAGTAATTCCTTGCGAAAATTACCATTTAAAATTTGCCATTCAGGATGTAGGCGATGGCTCGTTCGATTCGGGAGTTTTTCTTACAACCATAAAGTCTAATTCTTTTTCGGTTACTTCTTTTACCAATGTGCCTTTGGCGCAGGATACTGCCGATATTTTTGAAGATCCTGTTTGCAATCAAGCGGGCTTTCGGTTTGAATTAGATACCAGCTACAACATTCCTTCGGTAATAAAATTTGATGTTTTGGGCACTGCTACCAATGGGGTAGATTATCAGTTTATTCCAGATTCAGTGGTGGTGCCTGCCGGTGCAACTTTTATCAATCTGCCTATTGTGCCTATACTCGATAATTTTTTGGAAGGAAAAGAAAAAATTGGCATTTACTTAAAGGGAACTTGCACTACCGATTATATTGACAGTGCTGCTATTTACATTTATGATGAAATTGCTGCCAATGCCGGGCGCGATACAAATTTGTGTCCCAACCAAGCTTTTCAGTTAAACGGTTCGGCTACTACCGATTTTCCTTGGAGCCAGTTGTTTTCTTACAGTTGGTTTCCCGGTCAGTTAGTATCTAATGCGGCTATTGAAAATCCAATGTTTGTGCCCGGGGCTATGAATGCAGATACTGTTCAATTGTATTTGCGTACGCAGGTGATGAATTGTAAAGCCGATACTGATACTGTTGTTATTGCACGCACAGCAAAATCGCGGTTTTCTATTGATGCGGGTTTAGGCGATACCATTTGCGCAAATCAGTCGGCACAAATAAATTTGAGTGTGGTAGATAGTGCAAGCGAGGCACCATTTGTTTTTGTGTGGTCGCCTGCTGCCACGCTCAGTGATTCTTCCATCCAAAATCCATTGGCATCGCCATTGGCAACTACGCAGTATAATATTGAAGTTCGCAATCGCTATGGATGCCCACTATTCGATAGTGTGCAAATTGTTTTGGCACAGCCACCGCAGTTTGTGCTTACAAGCTCGCAAGATACCGTTTGTTCAGGCTTTCAAGTGCAGTTGAGTTTTGTGTTGCAAAGTGGTGTGTACGATTCTATTGTGTGGTCGCCTGCTGCTGGAGCAAATGCAGTTAGTAACCGCCATGCTGCGAATACACAAATAACACCTACTTCAACACAGTTGTATCGGCTGAATGTGTACAACAAAGGTTGCCTTACTCAAGATTCTATTTTGATAGTAGTAGATGATGCCATGATTGTAAATGCGGGTAATGACACAACTGTTTGTTTAGGTAATAGCGCACAATTAAATGCAGTTGTATCGGGCAACAGAGGTGCGGTTTCATATCAATGGCAGCCTTCGGCTTCATTAAATAATTCAACAGTTGCCAACCCAGTGGCTACGCCAAATGCAGCTACTACTTATCGTGTTACTGCCGTAAGTGTTGGATGTGTAAAAACAGATTCTGTAAATGTGAATACTTATGCTTTTACCGCGCTGTTAAATGGAAGCGATGTAAATTGTTTTGGAGGAGCCGATGGCAGCTTGTCGGCATTGGCGGTAAATGGTGTTGCGCCTTATGGTTATGTGTGGAGTAATGTTGCGCCCGATACTTTTGTTCAAGCTCAACTATCGGTAGGTGGGTATTCTGTTACAATAGCCGATGCAAATGGATGCACAGCTACCGCAAGTGCAACTATTGCACAACCAAGTGTTTTGCAGCTAACAAGTGCAATAGTGAATGATGTGCAATGCTTTGGCGAAAGCAATGGAAGTATTGCCGTGCAAGTGATTGGCGGCTCGCCAAACTATGATTATTCCTGGCAGCCGCCAAGCGCGAACAGCAGCACAGCTACGGGGCTTGCATTAGGCAATTACACACTTCGCGTTACCGATGCAAATGGATGTTTTACAGATACAATTTTTACGATTTCGCAACCAACAGAATTGTTGTTGGATACTGCTTCGGTAAATGTATCGTGCTATGGTGGAAGCAATGGAAGTGCTACTGTTGTAGCAAGTGGTGGAACTCCCCTTTATTCTTATAATTGGAGCAATGCTGTTACGCAACCATCCATTCAAAATGTGCAAGCCGGTAGTTATTCGGTAACGGTGTTTGATGCTAATATGTGTAGTAAGCAATCGAATTTTGTGCTTGCTCAACCATCTCGAATTGCATTAAGCTCATCGGTTGTAAATGAAGTTTCATGTTTTGGTGCAAATGATGGTGTTGCAACAGTACGTGTGAATAACAGCGCGGGGCCATTTACTTATTTGTGGAGCAACAGCCAAACAACCGATACCGCAACCAGCCTGAATGCTGCAGTTTTTACCGTTACAGTTACCGATAATATTGGCTGTACAGAAACATCCGGTATTACTGTG
>CAZYXR010000060.1:2915-8742 GCA_964650845.1 uncultured Chitinophagaceae bacterium | reverse complement strand
GATGCAACCCGCTTTGTTGCAGTCGAATTTAGTAGCAACAAGTGTAAGTTGTTTTGGTGGTAGCAACGGAATCATCAATAGCAACCCAAGTGGTGGAACTGCTCCGTATTCTTTTGTGTGGAGCAATAATCAAGTTGCCCAAAATGCTTCGCAACTTTCATACGGCAGTTATTCGGTAACTATTGTTGATGCTAATGGCTGCTCACACACTTCATCCGGTTTTGTGCTGCAGCCCGATACGCTTCGTGCTGTTGCAAGCGCCATACGCGAAACTTGTATTGCACAATGGGATGGAAGGTTGATGCCCGGTGCTTTGGGCGGCACTCCACCTTATTCGTTTTCATATTCAAGCGACCAATTTTCTTTTACATCCATATCGGTTGATACAGTAAAAAATCTCGCTCCGGCAACATACACCGTGCGTGTGTATGATGCCAACAATTGCAGTGCTGATGCACTGGCAACAGTTGTTTCGCCCCCAAAAGATGTGTATGATGTGGTGGTGGAAACGCCTTCGTGTTTTGGTTTAAATTATACGGACGGTAGTGTTTTGGTACGGGGATTAGAATCAGCAAATGCACCTTATAGTTATAGTTTGAATAATGATGGCGTTTTAAATTCAACAGGTAGTTTTAGAAAGTTGGGCGCAGGGTTTTACTCTGTTTATGCTGTAAATAATAACGGTTGCGACACAACCATTATCATAGAAGTGCCCGAGCCCGACAATGCTGTTTTAAAAATTTTGCCAAACGATACGATTGTAAGCCCGGGCGAAAAAGTGTTGTTGAATGTAACCATCAGCCCTTATCTGCAAAGCTCAATAGCTGCTTATTACTGGTCGCCACAGCAAGGGTTAAGTTGTGTGGATTGTGCTTCGCCTGTGGTTGCTTCCTACAACGATGAAAATATTTATGAGCTTACAGTTACTTACAACAAAGGCTGTATTGCAAAAAGTACTGTAACTCTTTTTACAGAGGCCAAGCCTGAAGTTTTTATACCCAATATGTTTTCGCCTAATGGCGATGGCGTAAACGATAAATTTTTTGTGTATGGTTTTGGTATTCGCGATTTTGATTTAAAAGTATTTAATAGATGGGGCGAAAAAGTGTACGAATCAACCGAGCAAACACAAGGTTGGGATGGCGTTTTTAAAAACGAAAACCAAGTGCCGGACGCTTATGTTTATTATCTACAAATAGTGTATTTGAATAACAAACGATTTAGCAAAACAGGCAGCGTAACGCTTGTGCGCTAATAGTGTGTAGATAGAATGGCTACTTGTCTTCTTTTTCGGCTGCGCTTCTTACATCGCCATTGCGCTTCACATTTTTCATACCAATGTTTTCTGCTGCCATTACTTTGTTGGTGCCGTATTTTAGTTTTACGTTGTCAATAGCTTTATACAGCATGGTGTTTTCATCATCGTCAAATAGTTCGGTTTGATGATTGCCTTTTACAAAATCTGACAAGCGCAACCCCAATAGCCGAATTTTTGTGCCATCTACATAAAATTGATTGAAGAGATGTAGCAGGTGTTGTGCAAGTTTTTTTGACGAAGCAGTATAGTTAATCTGCATTTGTTTGCTCACAGTTGTAAAATCGGGATAGCGCAATTTTATGACAACGCAGGATGTGAGAAAACCCTCTTCGCGCAACTCTTGTGCAAGTTTTTCTGCCAGTAACACCACTACTCTTTGCAGCCACTCTTTGTCATTAGTATCATTATCGAAAGTTCTTTCGCTGCTCAGCGATTTTGCTTCGTGAAACGAAGAAATAGAGGTTGAAGCAATGCCCTGGGCGTGTTGGTAAAAGGACACACCCTGTTTGCCAAATTTTTTTGTCAATACATCCAGTGGCAGCGCTCGCAACTCGGCAATTGTGCGCACATTCATTCTATGAAAAACCTGCTCGGTTTTTTCGCCCAAAAATGGAATTTTGCCAATGGGCAGGGGATCTAAAAACGATTGCACATCATCGGCTTTTACATAAAGTTCGCCATTGGGTTTGGCCGCATTTGTGGCCATTTTAGCCATCATTTTATTAATGGATAAGCCTATGGAAATTGGCAATTTAGTTTCTTCCATTATGCGCTGGCGCAGTTTAGTGGCATAGTTGTAGCATCCAAAAAATTTTTCCATGCCACTAAGGTCAATGTAAAATTCATCAATAGATGCTTTTTCAAAAAGAGGAACGGCATCGGCAATTACCGCTGTAACCATGCGCGAATACCTGCTATATTCTGATGAATTGCCATTTACAAAAATTGCGTGTGGGCAAAGCTGTTGGGCTTTGCGCGAAGGCATTGCCGAGCGCACACCAAACGCCCGCGCTTCGTAACTGCACGATGCCACTACGCCTCTGCGTGCATTGCCGCCCACAATTACAGGTTTGCCAATAAGCGAAGGATCTAAAATTCGCTCTACCGATACGAAGAACGAATCCAAATCTGCGTGCATAATATGCGTATCGGCTTGCATAAAGTGATAGGTGAAAATTTGGGCTAAGATAAGTTCAGGTGATAAACAGGAAAAAGTGTTTTGTTTTTCCTACTTGCTAATATAGCACAAACTGTTCGTTGTCAATTTCGCCATTCGGTTTTTTAGCCGAAAAGCGGAGTGTGGTTTCTTTGGCTGTAGTTGATGTTTTATGAATAGCTGTGTTACTTTGATTTCATCATTGTTTTAACTTCGATGGTTTTACCATCTATCAACAGCGCGTATTTGTAAGTTCCAGCCAGCGCAACGTCCGCTTCGCGAGACGCTTTCTGTGAAGGGATTATCGGGGCGGAAGACATTGGGGCGAAGGAAAATTTGGGCTAAGATATTGATTTACTAAAGCGATAGTTTGTGGTCTGTTCAGCAAGTTCAATTCGTTGGATTTTTTACACAAATCTATTGTTGCTGCTTTGCTATATTCGATTGGTAATAATGATAATGCTGTGAAGGTTAAGTTATGCTACATCTGTTTGTTATTGTGTGTATGTGTGTATGGGCAAGGCACAAGCGATTCTTTGCGGTTAAATCAAATTCAAATTATTGCCAGCCACAATAGCTATAAGAAAAAACCCGATGAAAAGCTGCTGCGTTTTCTTGTGAAAATAAAAGACAAACTGGGCGCAGAAAACAACCCTGTTGCTATTGATTACGGTCATCTGCCTTTCGATTCGCAGTTTGCTTACTACAATGTTCGTGGCTTAGAAATTGATATAAATAACGACCCCAAAGGTGGTTTGTATTACAAAAGAAAACTTAACGCATTTGTGCGTGGCATCAAGCAACGATCAAAAATAGACGCATTGAAGCAACCCGGCATGAAGGTGCTGCACATAAAAGATGTTGATTACGAAACGAACTATTATACTTTTAAAGAATCGCTGCTTGCATTAAAGCAATGGAGCGATGCGCATCCAAGCCATTTGCCCATGTTTATCAATATTGAAGCGAAAAGCGGCTCGCCTGCGCACGAAAGTGCTTTGCTTCGCTTTTTGGGTTTTAAACGTTCCAAAGATTTTGATAGCGCGGCTTGCGATGCTATTGATGAAGAAATAAAAAGTGTGTTTGGCAGCGATTTAAAAAATGTGCTTACACCCGATATTGTGCGTGGTAGTTTTAATACCTTACATGAAATGGCAAGCAACCATGCGTGGCCACTGTTGGATGCGTGTAGAGGCAAAGTGATTTTTATTATGGAAGGGAGCGCAGTTGGCGATTATTTATTAAACCACCCATCGCTTGCAAATAGAGCAATGTTTGTTTACAGCGAACCCGGCAAGCAAGAAGCCGCATTTATAAAACGCAACAATGCCGTGCAAGACAAACTGCAAATTCAAAATTTGGTACAGCGCGGTTACATTGTGCGCACCCGAGCCGATGAAGGCACTTGGCAAGCCCGCAATAATGATTATACCGATTTTAATAGTGCTAAAGAAAGCGGTGCACAAATTATTTCAACCGATTACTACAAAGCCGATTTGCGTTTCAGCACCTTTCAAGTTCAGTTTGAAAATAAAGAAGCCGGCAGAGCCAATCCGATAATTTCTAATAGCCGTAGCTTGAAAGAGTAACGACCCTCTATTTCTTTTTCTTTGCGCTCAAAATGTACATAAAACGAAAACTCAATACATTGTTGTATTGATTTCTTACACGAGAGCCGGGCAATGCCGGGCGGATTCCAAGCAAGGAATAACTAAACCTTGCCCCCAATGCAAATTGCTCTTTTATAATAAAGTGCAGCCCTATCAATGCGCTCAAATCAAATTTTTTAGGTGCTACAATAAATGCCGATGGAATGGGCGCGGTAGATTCTGCATCGGTATAGTCTATGCCATTCAACGTCAATTTATTGCGCACCATGTAGGCAGCCGAAATGCCCACACTTGCCATAATCAACTTTTTATCGTGCACATTAAATAGCAGCGGCACTTCCATATAATCGTGAATAATTTTAAATGAACTATCGGCTTGATTATTGCCAAAAAGTCTGCGCTGCGCCCCGCGCATAGAATAAAGAATTTCCATGCTCACGCTCATGTGTTTGTGAAACTTCACCATTGCGCCCACGCCCACATGCGCACCCAAGTAATTGTAGCCCGCGCCATCATCGCCATCTATTTGCGTAGCATTTAATCCGCCAATAAAAAGCCCTTTAAACAAACCATTGCGGAAATCGGGTTTTTCTTCCTCTTGCTCTTTTTCCTTTTGTGTAGTATAGGCGTTTTGTGTTGCAGCGGCTTTCTTTTTTTCTTTTTTAGGTTTTGCCTGCTCTGCCTCTTCTTCGTCCTCATCGCTGCTATAAACAGGCGCAGGCGTTGGTGTTTCTTCAGTTTTTTGCTCCTTTTCGGTGCTTTTCTTTTTGTTTAAATCAAATATGAAAACGGGAGCTTCTTGCGCCATGGTCATTAAAGGGAAAAGAAATATCCACAATGTTTGTTTTTTCATCCATCTATTCATGCCGCTTAATGATTAGTTTCGTTTGCAAGTTTAACTTATTAGAATTTAGTTATAGCAGTAAATAGAATCAAACTATGTTTAAGTTCAATCCATCATTGCTGAAAAAAGTAGAAGAGGTGTTTCACGAAGGCGGCTATACAGTTCGTTACGAAAAAGGAAACTTCAACAATGGCTACTGCGTGCTCGAAAACAAGCGCGTGGTTGTAATCAATAAGTTTCACGACATCGAAGCAAAAATCAACAGTTTAATGGAAATTCTCACCGATATTGATTTGAACACAGAAACAATGAGCGATGATGTGAGAAGTCTTTACAACAAAATCGTTTCCGAAAAGGCAGAAACTTTGTTTGGATAAACACTGCTTGTAAACTACCACCGCCCCCCCGCTATTCCTCAATACATTCATTATGCAAGTTACATTTCTTGGCACAGGTACATCGGCCGGTATTCCTTTAATAGGTTGCAGGTGCGAAGTGTGTAACAGCAGCGATAGCCGCGACCACAGGCTGCGTTGTTCTGCTTTGATTAAAGATGGCGATTTGAATATTGTTATTGATTTAGGGCCAGATTTTAGGCAACAACTGCTTCGCGAAAAAATAGAAAAAGTAGATGCCGTTTTGATTACACATCCTCATCGCGACCACATTGGAGGCTTAGACGAAATTCGCGCATTGAATTTTACCATGCAGCAGCCTATTGATATTTATTGCGATGGATTTTCTGAGCTTGGCATACGCGAGTTGCACCCTTATGTTTTTGCAACAAAATCCGACTATCCATATCTGCCACAACTGAATTTTGTGCGCATAGAAAACAAACCTTTTACCATTGGGCATTTGCAAATTACCCCTATACAAGTAATGCACGCAGCTATGCC
>CAZYXR010000060.1:0-2905 GCA_964650845.1 uncultured Chitinophagaceae bacterium | reverse complement strand
TAAAAGGTTTTCGCATAAAAGATTTTGCCTACATTACAGATTGCAAAACCATCAGCAATGTCGAAAAAGAAAAGTTGGCAGGCGTAAAAACATTGGTGGTAAATGCGCTGCGCGATGAAGAGCATTATTCGCACTTTACTTTTGCACAGGCAATAGAATTTGTAAATGAAATAAAGCCCGAAAGCAGTTATTTTATTCACATGAGCCATCAAGCAGGATTGCACAAGCACAGGCAGCAGCTTTTGCCTCATGGTATGTTTTTGGCTTATGATGGTTTAATGCTGGAAGTGTAGTTTCTTTTTCTACCGTATCAATTACATTTGTAACAATAATTTGTGAAAGCCCGATGTTTGCCGTAGCCAGCCTGAAGTTTGATGAAGTCAATTTAGATGATGAAGTAAAATTTATTCATCATATCGGTGTAGAGTTTTTTTTTGCTCGCTGTGCCAGTTTTAATTTCCACGAAATTTTTGTTTTAAAAACTTGCAATAGGTTCGAGGTGTATTGCCGCGAGGAAGAACTGTACAGCATTTTGCGCCAAATGTCGGGTAGCAGCAAAAAAGCAATTGCTTGGATTCAACGGGCAAAAATTTTGTTTGGTGTTGATGCCATTCGGCATCTTTTTTGTGTTACTTCTGGTATAGATTCTCGCTTGCTTGGCGATTACGAAATTTCTGGTCAAGTGCGCGATGCAGCAAACCTTTCCAAAAAATTTAACTGCTTAGGAGGAAAGTTAGAGAGCCTAGTAAATGCAGCTTTGGCGGCTTCTAAAGAAGTGAAAACACGCACAAGTATCTGCAAAGGCATGGTGTCTTATGCTTCGGTTGCCGCCCATGCAGCGATGCTGCATTTTGGCTCGTTGTGCAATAAAAAAATTGTTGTGTATGGCACAGGGCAAATTGGAAGCAACCTTGTGAAGTGTTTGCTAAGATATACCGATGGCAGAAATATCATTTTGGTAAACAGAACATTGCAAAAGGCAATTGATGTAGCCCAAAAACACAATTTGAACTATGCCGAAGAAGCCGACTTGGCAACAGTTTTAAGCGATGCAAATTTACTGTTTACCACCACCGCAGCCGATAGCGTGTTGGTTGAAAATGGTTTACTGATAAATTCAAAAGTGGCGTGGATTGCCGATTTGGCGCAGCCATCAAATGTGTCGCCCGATGTAAAAAAGTTGGGTGTTCAACTCTTAGATTTGAATATGCTTACAACATTATTTGAACAAAACATGAGCGACCGAAAACACGATTTGCCAAAAGCAATTGGTATAGTAGAAAAGCAAATTGACGAGTATAAAAAAAGAGAACGATTGAATCAGTATTTGGCGCACGCTTTGGCGTGGATAAATATGAAAGACGAATCTGTCTTTTACAACATAGGGGATGTGCGGGTTGCCGATTCTGCCGAAAAATTTGTGCAGCGATTTATGACACAAATGAACCCCATGGTAAAACAAAGGCAAGACAGTGCCTGTGTTTTTTTGACGGTGATGAATGGATTGGAAGCAAGCCAAAATCTTAACTGATGAATACCCACATTCGCATTGGCACGCGCGAAAGCAGGCTTGCTTTGTGGCAAGCAAATCATGTAAAAAGTTTATTAGAGGCAAGCGGCAGCACTTGCGAATTGGTTCATGTAAAAAGTGAAGGAGATGTAAATGTTACAACACCACTTTACGAAATTGGTGTTCAGGGAATTTTTACAAAAGCTTTGGATGTTGCTTTGCTCGAAAATAGAATTGATGTTGCTGTTCATTCCATGAAAGATGTGCCCGTGGTACAAGCAAAGGGCATAACCGAAGCAGCCGTTTTAAAACGCGGCTCGCCTGCCGATATTTGCGTATTCAATTGTTCGCCCGAATTGTTTTTGCAAGAAAAAATAACTGTGGGTACAAGTAGTTTAAGACGCAAAGCTCAATGGCTGAGTCGCTATCCGCATCATATAGTTGCGCCAATTCGCGGCAATGTAGAAACGCGCTTGCAAAAACTGAACAGCAAGGAATTTGATGCAGTAGTTTTTGCCGATGCAGGATTAGAGCGATTGAGTTTAAAACCCCAAAATCATTTTTTGTTAGACTGGATGTTGCCTGCTCCGGCACAAGGCGCATTGCTGGTTTCGTGTAGAGAAAACAACAGTATAATACTTGAAAAATGTAAAGCATTGAATGATGAAGATTCATTGCGCTGTGTAACCGCAGAACGTATTTTTTTAAAGCAATTACAAGCAGGTTGCAGCGCACCGGTTGGAGCCTTGGCAGAAATTTTAAATGGCGAAATTGTGTTTAAAGGCAACGTGTTGAGTATAAACGGAACTCAAAAACTGGAAGTGCAAATGAAGGGCGATTCGGCAGATTATAAACTGATTGGCGAAATGGCAGCAGCAGATTTGATAAAAAAAGGAGCGTTGAAATTGAGATGAAAAATGTTACTGTGCTGCTCACAAAATCATTGGCCGATGAATTGCTTAAAAGCGTTGATGTTACTGGTGTTCAATGGATTCAACATTCCTTTATAGCTTTCGAGTATAATGTTGTTTCCGTTTTTCAAAAGCAAATAGAAGTTATCAATGCTCCATTTGTTTTTACCTCTCAAAACGCGGTGATGGGTTTTGAAAAAAACGCTGTTTTATGCGATGAAAAGAAGTTTTGTTTTTGTTTAAACGGAGCAACACAACAGGCTTTAGAAAAACGCGGTTGGAAGATACTTGCCGTAGCAAAGTCTTCAGATGAATTGGCAGATGCAATTATTCACAGCAATGTTGGCGAGGTAATTTTTTGTTGTGGAAACATCCGCATGAATACCATACCGGAAAGGCTCAAACAGTTATCAATAAAACTGCATGAGTTTGTTGTTTATGAAACAGTTTTTACCCCCCAGCGTATTGAGCAACATTTTGATGT
>CAZYXR010000059.1:16902-18733 GCA_964650845.1 uncultured Chitinophagaceae bacterium | reverse complement strand
CATTAACCATTTTGCTATGTATGCTGCTTTTGGCGGCATTGCAAGGTTATTGGTGGTTTCACCCAGCGGCTACGCATTACGCGGTCGCTCACTCCGAGCCACTAAGCCATTTGCTGTTTACTGCTATCGAAAAGCTGCCTTTCGCCAACTTGTTTATTAAAGTTTCGGGGCTATTGTTGGTGTTTGTAATTGGCATAATTCTCAACCTCATAACAACGTCTAATAAAATCATTGCGCAAAAAGGGTTTACTACTGCCGCTATTTTTACGGTATTGATATGTAGCTTTAATGGATTTGCGGTACTCAGCCCTCAGTTAATAGCTTTTTATTTTACGGTGCGTATTATCCAAAAGCTATTTGGTGTGTATGGCAAAGAAAAACCCACGGGCGAAATTTTCGACTTGGGTTGGATTGCAGCACTTGCAATGTTGTTTTATTTTCCATCGTTTTGGCTGCTGGTGTTTGCAGTTATTGGCTTGGCAATTTTGCGCGCATTTTCACTGCGCGAATGGTGGATGATTTTTCTTGGGTTTAGCGCACCACTTTTTGTTGTTGTTACTTGGTACTTTTGGTACGATAAACTCGCCATTTTGCCAAGCGATTTATTGAACTTAAAAAATGTGGACTCTGTAGCATTTCACTTTACCAATAAAGAAATTGCAGGCATTAGCGTTGCAATTAGTTTGCTTGGGATATCGCTTTCTTCACTACCACGCATCTTGTTTTCCAGCGTTATTCAGGTACGCAAGTTTACAACTGTTTTATTGCTTTCGGTGCTATTCTGTGTATTGAGTTTTTTTATGCAAACACACAAAAGCACCTTACATTTAATAACTATGAGTTTACCCCTCAGCATTATGGCGGCAATGTATTTGCAGTCATTCAAACGAATTTTGTTACCCGAACTCATTTTCGGTTTGCTAATTTCGTGCGTTCTATTTATTCAGTTTTTCATTTAAAATAAGTTTATGAAGTTTGGTGTTGTTGTTTTTCCGGGTTCCAATTGCGATAAAGATATGACCCACGTATTAGGCAATGTGATGGGTGCGCAAGTGCGCGAAGTTTTTCATAAAGAAACCAATATAGATGACTTTTCTACCGATGACTGCATTGTGCTACCGGGCGGTTTCAGCTATGGCGATTATTTGCGCACAGGTGCAATTGCAAGATTTTCGCCTGTAATGCAAGCTGTTATTGAATTTGCAGCTGCCGGTGGAAAAGTGCTAGGCATTTGCAATGGGTTTCAGGTATTGTGCGAAAGCCATTTGCTGCCCGGTGCTTTATTGCGCAACACCAATATGAAATACACTTGCAAAAATGTTTTTCTATCGGTGCAAACCAATAAATCGCTATACACTTCAAAAACACAAAAAGGCGATGTGCTTCAAATTCCAATTGCACATGGCGAAGGGCGCTACTATTGCGATGAAGCAACACTGCAGCAGCTATACACCAACGACCAAATTCTTTTTAAATACTGCGATGCAAATGGCAATATCATTCCCGAGGCTAACCCGAATGGCTCATTAGATAACATAGCCGGAATTACCAATGCGAGCCGAAATGTATTTGGCATGATGCCGCATCCCGAGCGCGCTTCGGAGCTGGCAATGGGCAATACCGATGGCAAGGTTTTGTTCGAAAGTTTACTTTCGGCAGTATTGGTGTAATTCTTCGCCCAACAATTCTTTTATAAAAATGAAACAAGCATACATCATAGATATTCTACGCTCGCCCGTAGGTAAATTTAATGGCGCACTAAGCACCCTGCGCCCCGATGATTTAGCTGCACATGTATTAAAAGCAATTGTAGCCCGCAACCCTTGGCTCG